>VGMA01000004.1 GCA_016866575.1 Chlamydiota bacterium | reverse complement strand
GAATCAAGATGTACTCATTTGGAAGTTTCTTTACGCTATTTTATTTATCTTGCTACTTTTTTTGTTTGGCGACTTCCATCAGAGCCTTTTAAATGAGTTGCAAAAACCGAAAAGCAAGTGGTTTCGCTATCTAGTGTCTACGTCTTTTTTGCTCATACTCTTCATCATATTTAGAATACTTGGCAGCGTTCTTGATACGTTCCTGAGCTTGTAAAAAAATTGAGATAATCAGATAGTGACAAAGTAGTGCCTTTGACAATGAATAAGCTATGAACTTTCATTCTCAATTTTGAATAACTATTCACGAGTATAATGAGTTTTAGCAGCGATTTTAGAAATCATGGGCGCAATAGAAAGATACAATAAAATTTAACAATAAATTTTAAAATATTCATATTTAATTATTTACTTCATATATTGATTTTTTTTAAGAAGTTTGAAAAAATTATCAAGATTAAAAGGAATTTTAGATGTTCAGATTGTATTTAGCTATTTTTATTATTTCAGGATCAACAGTATTCGCTAAAAATTGATCGGATCAAAAAAATATCGAAATATTGACCTCTATTTTAGAAAATCGAGGGGTTGATTTTTTGAGCCCCAGTTCATATGAAGAATTGGATATAGTTCGTCTGGAGGCGATTACACAAGATATCCTTGAGACGCCTTTTCTAGGATATTCAAAATTGCCTACTTTAGCCACGCCAGAGGAATGGGTAGGTGGTGCAATTCTTATTACAACAGGTATTGCTCTATACTCCTTACCTTTTACTCGTAAAATAGGTATGGCTATGATTGGGTATGGAATTCAATTGATTGGTGGTGCAACAATCAATGATTTTCGTGATTATGCAAGGGAGAAGGAATGGCTCACAAAAGAAGAATGGAATATTTTCAACAAATTTTTAGACAGAAATACCTCTTTACACAAGGAATTGGCAATAGATGAATGAGCTAGTATTAGCAGTAGTCATATCAAGTTTATGGTTTTTCGTCCTTACTTTGATGTTCGGAAATTTTTTTGGAGATATGGCTACTATGTTCCAAAAGCCGATGACAAAAACAAGAAGGTACATAACTTCTACAAGTTTTTTGTTGGCACTATTTTTCTATTTTAGGCTTTTAAATGGTGCTTTTGACAAGATTAAGGAAAGTATTTTTCTTCTATTCAATTAGAAATTAGGCGCTGAGCAGGAGGTTGTAACATGAATCAAGATGTACTCATTTGGAAGTTTCTTTACGCTATTTTATTTATCTTGCTACTTTTTTTGTTTGGCGACTTCCATCAGAGCCTTTTAAATGAGTTGCAAAAACCGAAGAGCAAGTGGTTTCGCTATCTAGTGTCTACGTTTTTTTTGCTCATACTCTTCATCATATTTAGAATACTTAACAGCGTTCTTGATACGTTCCTGAGCTTGTAAGAATGTAGAGATGTAAATCGAAGAAGTTTTGTTTTGTAGCCGATCAAAGTAGATGCTTTTAGGGTATTTTGATCGGCTTTTGTCGTTAAAGGCTGTAAAGTTCAGCAGCTTTAGTGAAATTAGGGATTTTGTGTAGAGTTTGCTCTATTTCTTGTAGGCTTTTTCCTAAAGAGAAATATTTCCCTATGAAAGCTTCTACAGCAGATTGGAGAACTTTTTTTGCTACTTGCATTTTTAAGAGGGGAGCTTGATCTAAAATTGTGAGCAAGGTGGCAATCGATACATCCTGTGATGCAAGGAAGTGGATCCAAAGATCGATGTTAGGCGCTCCTATTGGTGTTAAACGAAGATATAGCATAAGATCATCTACACTTAAAGTTTCTGCTAAATTTCGCCATCTTTGTGTTAGCATATGCGGCGGCGGAAAGGCTGCAAAAGAATCGGTGATGATTTGAAGGGTTTCTAATTTTTTTGAGTGGTGAAGTCCGCTAATGTTGGTCAAATTTGGTGTTTGTATCGCCTTAAAAGAGCGTAGTTCTTCAAAGCCTGAAGGGATTGAAGTAATCTCAGTATATGAAATATTCAAATTTTGTAATGTTTTTGGAAAAACAAGCGGCAATGCATTGATAGGAGAGTAGCTGATGTCTAAGGAAACAACTCGAGGAAAAAGGGTAGACAGGCTTAAAAGATCTGTAGCTGAGATGTTTGTGAATTCAAGTTTCAAAGCTAGTGCGTTTATGACCGTCGTAAAGCTTTCAAGTTCTGACAGAGATTGTTTTATGGTTTCAATGTCTACACCTTGGCTAATTTCTTCACTTATATAGACGCTCAAAGCACTAGAAATTAAAGTTGAAAGAGAAGAAATGGGCATCATACTTGCTTTTTTGATAAGAAGCTGAAGATCTTCTATGGTGTATGGATAGAGTTTGTATCTTTCCAAGAAGAGTGTTGTGCTTTTATTAGGATGCCAGTATAGATTCGCTGTTGTGAGAAAATGGGTTAGTTTTTCAATATCAAAGAGCTCTGATTGTTGGCTTGATTTGCTTTCTACAATGTATTCTATCATCTTAGAGATGGTTATATTTTGCTCTTTGAAGATACTTCTAAGTTGATCTATTGGTCTAAGATAATCTTCGATTTCATGAGAAGATTTACGCCCATTTTTTGCAACAAGCACATAATCTTGGATAATAGAAAATAGTAGAGAATGGAATATTGCAAGAGGAAATTCAGCTTTATTTTGTATAATTTGCTTAATTTTTTCTGAAAAATAACTCAAACTCCAGCGTGATATGCGATGTTTAACAGAAAGCTTAGCAGCGATAATTACCCAAGAAGGAATATTTGGGATAGAAGATAGCTCATCAATCACAAATCTTTCTGTTGGTTCGGTAATAGAAATTTGGTTTAAAGCTGCAAATAAGAGCTCATTTTGAGTGGCTTCTTTGAGAGATGCAGATTCTTGTAAAAGAATAGCAAAGTCTTTTGCATGGATGGTTTTTGGTAAAGTTTTGTAGATAGTAGAGGCTATTTCTTCATCATTGAATAAAAGCTCACAAGCTTTAAGGTTTGCTATAATGCAAGTTAAGGTATTTGTTCCAGTTGGTAAAACAATTTGGCTTCTTTGGATCTTTAAAAATTCTAGCACCTTCTCAGGAATCGTTTTTTGAATGGAATCTTTGGGATAGCCATCTTGCAAACTTAGTGAATAGTACGCTCTAATCATTCGTAAGATGAGATCGTTAGGTAAATCTAATCTATCAACTATTTTTTCTATTTGTTTTGATGAAGAAAAATTAGCTACGTAGTGGGTAATGATTTTGTTTGTATATTCTTGGTCGCAAAGCTCATTAGCAACTTTAAATACGGATGCTAAATGCTCTAAAGAGAGATTTTTTAGATGAGAAAGCCAATTTTGATCAGAATTTATATTTAAGTAGAGAGAGCAAAATATATTGATGTCATTGGCGCTTATCTCAAAAATGTCGTATAGAGAGTTCTGCAAAATAAAGGATTGCCAAAACTTATGCTTCAAGCATAAAGACCAAGGTATATTTACTTGTTGTCCTTCTATTTCAGCGGAGAATGTTTTTGAAAATTCAACGATTGGTCGATCAAGATTTTTATAGAATTTTTCGGCTAAATCAATAAAGTCAAACTTATCAAAAAGGGAAATTTCATCCGATTCAAGTGCCATTTCAATAAGCTTTAGGACTAAATTGATAGGACTTGCTTCTTCTAAGCGGACAATTTCAGCCACACCATAATTGAGCGATATTCCAACGTTATTTTTCCCTAGTCCTTCTTTAAAAGAGCGCTGGAGTTCAAAAAAGATCTTTTCCTTAGAGGAAAAGTCCCAGTGCAATTTTCTTAAACTTGTTATCATCTCAAGTGTTTTTCTTTCGCTGTTATCTTCTAAAGAAGATGAGCATTCACAAAATAAGAGGTGGTTGGATGCGAATACTCCTGATAAATCAGTAAGTTGATCGGTTCCATTAGCAACAAAATAGCAAAGATTAGGTAGAGGATCGCTCAATTTAACGATTTCAGTGTTGCTAATAATCAGTGACTGTAAGGAATGGTGCCATTTTTCGGGAAGTTTGGAGATTTCGGTATTAGAAATGTCAAGATACTCTATTTTAGGAAATAGGTGCGATAGATTTTCAAGATCATCATCGTTTATTTCTGTTTCAAATGCCATGAGTATCAAAGGGTATTCATGAGCTAATTTTAACCAAGCGCAAGAAGAGAGTTTTTGAATCAATTCATGAATAGATCCGTTTTTTTCAGACGTTTTTCTGATAAAAGTATTGATCATTTTTGATACAAAAACTCTATCTATAACTTTCTTTATACTCTCACTAAATACGTTTAAATAATCGATGATTTCATCTAGGTCGATGTTTTCATGGAAAGATGCTTCTACATAGCTTTCAATAGCTTCTTTAAAAATTGAGGCTTCAGCATCTGTCTCTAAAGAGGCTGAACGTTCGATTATTCTTATGAAGTCATCAGATTCAAGTTCTAAAGAAATTGAGGAAAGGTGCTTTGAAAAAGTTCTGGTGCCAATAAGTGCATCAATTATCTCTTCTTCGCTTGCCTGTTGAAAACCAAAAATAATAAGTAAATTTTGGTATATATTTTCTAGCGGTATCCCCTTTTCTTTTAAGTATTCCTCAAAACCTAATATAGTAGATATTTTATAACAGAAATCATTGACATCTGTTAGCGCAAACCCTCTTTCAAGAACAGTGAACAACAAAAAATTTTCTGTTTCTTCAGAAAATAGGTTTTTTGATTCAAGGATCTTTTGCAAGATATTAATCAGTAGGTCACTATGTTGGATTTGTTCTTTAATTCTTTCCTTGAAAGTCTCAAGCAAGTCTTCTTTATCACTTTGAATTAAGAAATATTCCGCAAGTTGTAAATAGGAAAAAAGATTATAAAAAGAAATTGTCTGTCTTAAATTGTCTTTTTGCTCTTTTTGGCTGCAGCTAAAAGCGATGTAATTTAAAAAAGAATTTCTTGAAATTCCTTTTGGCAAATAGAGCTTGAATTTTTGATCCAAAGAATATTGCTTTGCTTCTAAAAGAGGCGAAGATAACATGGAAAATAGAAAAGGTGATTTTCTAGAAAATTCATAGGAAAGATTCATCGCGTTTTGTTCTTGCCCGCTAAATAAGATGGGAGTGAATGAAATGGCAGGAAGAGGAGTGCTTAGATTTTTCTTTGAAGCAAGCAAGGCAACCGGTGCCATCAATGCGCATTTTTGTTCAAAAGAAAGCTCTTCAAAATTTAAAATTTGTTGAACTAGCAGGGAAATGTCTACTGGGTAGGCAAATTGATGATTTTTTACCACCAGCTCGTTATTGATTACGCTTATGGTGCGATTTTGCCAAAATCTTTCAGAATGTCTACACGCGCCAGAAAAAAATTCTTTTGCATGTGCGTAGGTTTTTTCACGATTTTCTGTATTAAGCCCTATACTAGCTAGATAGTTTGAGCGATCGGCAATAGATGAAATAGCCAAAGCGACACCTTTTATTTCAAAGTTTTTTAGATTTAATTAAAAATTATTAAAAAGAGGTGATCGATTATACCGATCACCTCTTTAAATTTCTATATGTAATGACTTTAGGAAATTTTAAAGACTTTTATACCTTTAGAATGCGTAGATAAATTCTAAGCGGTATTGCTTGTATTTAATATCAGGCCCGATGTTTTTATCGAGTGTAACGGTGGATTTAAAGGTTTGAGAAATAGTTATTGTATTAGATATTAAATAAATAAGCTCAAACTGCCACCCTTTGAAATTGCACTGCCCCACGGCATTTTTAGATGTGGTTGGAACAATTTTGCCGTTTTCAACTGTGGCGTAAAATGGTTTAGCTGTTCCTCTTCCAATACCATCCATATCAAATCCGGAGATCGCCTGGGCTTGAACCCATTGATAGTTGATATCAATAGCCCAGTCACCTTTTTGTCTAATCTCGCCAATCGCAAATCCGGCATACCATGCCCAGTTTTCTAGTTCGTTATTGGTTTGAACAACATTTCTTGCTGCAAGGTTTGCTGTAGCTGCTGCGTAGGCTAGTGTGATTTTTTTAGGTAAGATGATCGTTGGGATAAAGCGATAGCCCCAAAGGGATTGAACGTTGAAGAATCGAAATTGCTCTGTTTCAATGTGCGTTTTTTGACTGCCTGTATTCCAATCAATCGCTGATAATTTTGTGTATAATCCTGTGCTAAAGAGGTTTAACCCACCTAATTCAACAACCCAGCTATACTGGTTAATAAGCTGGTTGGTGACAAATGGACCGCCGTAGAGGTAAAAATCACCCACTTTTTCTATAACGGTATTGAACTTAAGCAATATGCCGTCCATGATTGTGCCATACTGCACTTTGGAATCAAACGTATAGCCTAGCTTTCTGCGTCCTATTTCTAAATCGGTAGTGTATGTGCGCCCTTCGAGAAATCGAAAACCTAAAAAAGCGCGGTCAAGAGCAAGCTTATTAACGGTTCCATTGAAGGTCCCCATAATATTGTTGTATTTTAGCTTGATCGTAACCCACGTGTAATCAGTACGATAATCGTACATCAAGTTGGTTTCGATATTGTACTCGTTAAAAGGGATGTTTGGATTAGCAGAGTAGCGACCTCGCTGATTGATTCCATCTTCTACTTCATTGGTTGCCCCAAATTTAGCCCTAACATCGCCGCTAAGGGCAAAGTTTCCACCCCGTTCTTTAACGGTCACCATACGCTTAGAAGTAATCCACTGCCTTAAAGCAGCCATTTCACGATCGTTTTCCCCTTTATCGGTTTCGACCGCATTCAATAAAGGTAGCGCAAGAAGTAAAAGAAAAAATTTTTTCATAGATTTTCACAGATTATCATCAAAAATAGTATTGATCAATTGTTTTTATTGTGATAGATGGAGCGCTATGGACACTAAAATACTATTCTTATCCGCTTTGACTATGACATCTTTTTGCTATGCCTATAAAGATGTCGATGAGATAGCAACGGAGATCCCTTTTGGGAAAGAGGCATATACCAGAGAAAAACCGATGCCGATGCAAGAAGATGAGTTTTCGTACAGCGAAGATGAAGTTCTTGTGGCTAATATAGATGGCGTTTATGTTTACGAAGGTGATGCACCTGTTAGCTCTAAAGAAAAATCGGGAATCAGCGGTGTGGAGTTTAGTCGTAGTTATAGCGGCTTAAGTTTGCACGATCAGATCATCCTTCAGCAGCGCATATCGAAAGCTGTTTTATATCAGCCGCTTACAAGGAAAAAGATCAGCGAAATCCGTTCTATTATTATAGATTTTTATAAAACCCATGACCGCCCTTTTGTTTTAGTGACAATTCCAGAGCAAGATATCACCGATCGCGTTCTTGCCATTTCTGTGATTGAAGCGAAGCTTGGCAATATTACAGTGACTGGCAATAAATGGTTTTCTTCAGATCAATATCTAAAAGAAATTTCACTTCAAAAAGGATCGTTTATCAACAGCGCTAAGCTTGTCAATGATTTGACCTGGCTTAACCGCAATCCTTTTAGAACGACTAACGCTGTTTTTAAACCAGGAACGGCTCTTTATACTACGGATGTAGAAATTGTAGCAGATGACTATAAGCCGTTTCAATTTTATTTAGGCGCTGACAATACTGGATTTCATATCACAGATTATGGCCGCCTTTTTGCAGGGATTAACTGGGGCAATGCCTTCAATGCAGGGCATATTTTAGCCTATCAGTTTACTTCATCACCTGACTTTCATAAGTTTTTATCGCAAACACTTAGCTACACAATACCTCTTCCTTGGAGAGATTTTGTCTCTTTCTTTGGAGGTTACTCTACGCTGCATGCGTCTAATTCACCAGGTCTTCCTTCTAATAAAACTCACGGACAAGATTGGCAGGTAAGTGGACGCTATACTTTTGTTAGGCCGATGGATAACTCTTTACAACAAGAGTTTAAAGCAGGTCTCGATTACAAAAGAACCAACAACGATTTTAGCGTTGGCGAAGAGGTGATTTCTAACTCAATTGTGAGTGAATTTTTGATAGCAGGGGAGTACAATGCGCAGATTGTCTTCCCAAAATTTTCTGTAGATGCTGGAGGCCAGCTCTATATTTCTCCAGGATCTCTTTCTTCAGCAATGAGCAAATCAGCGTATGATCCTCTTAGAAATGGAGCTACACCTCTTTATGCGTTCACTCGCCTTGGCTCTAGAGTGATTTATAATCTACCTATGGATTTCTTACTCGATATGAGAGCAAGAGTTCAGCTTACTACAGGAAGTTTGCTGCCTATAGAGCAGTTTGGTATGGGTGGTGTCGATACTGTTCGTGGATATATCAATAGAGCTGTGAATCTTGATAACGCTTTGCTCTTTAACGTAGAAGCAAAGACTCCAGCAATAAGCCTTATGAAATACTTCACTAAGTCTACTAAAGCAGAAGATGGCCTAAGGGGTGTGGTATTTCTCGATGCGGGCGGAGGCTGGGAAAACACAAGCATAGAAGGACTAAACAAGTGGTCAACACTTATTGGTATTGGTCCTGGACTTAGATATGCGATTTCTCCATATATCAATGCAAGACTTGATTATGGTGTTGCTTTAACTACACTTCCATCGCCACTGAACTGTACAACAAGATTGTACTACAGCGTGGTTGCAAGTTATTGATATCGAAAGAGGTTAGGGGGATAAGCTCCCCCTTAACTTAGTCTTTGATTAAGCTTTTGTGCTAAGACGTGCAAAGCGAGCTTTGATTCTGCTCCCTTTGTTAAGCTTAAATACACCCTTCTTGACTGCCTTATCTACCCACTGATATACATCATTGAGTAATGTAGATTTCTCTTCGGCAGGAGCGCTTATAAGATCTTTGCAAGTATTCTTGACTTTAGTCTTCAAAATTTTATTTGCAAGTTGTCTTCGTTTGCTTTGGAGAATGCGCTTTTTAGCGGTTGGGACTTTCTCTTTCTTTTTTGCTTGTTGCTTATCAGCCATAAAAAATTACCATGAAAAAAAACTTCATGCTGCACTATAACAGATGGGAATAAAATAGTAAAGAGGCTGCTTTGAACTTTGGCAATCAACGTGTGTGGAATTTTCTTCTAATTGTGGTGGGCGCCACCTTTTTTTGGACCTTTGCAAAGTTCACAGCAGAAGCTTTTCACTATAGAAGCTACTCGCAAAAGGCCCAAGCGAAAGTATTAAACTGGCAGATTGTCGAAACCAAAAATGACGAATTTAAAATATTAGCTACATATCAATTTGAGGTGAAAGGGGCGGTTTTTCATAGTTCGCACCTTTTTTCTGATCAAACATTTCACAATCGGTATGCAGCTGAAGAGGTGCAAGATAGCTTTAAGAAAAAGAACTGGACAGCTTGGTATCGCAATACCACGCCTCCAAAAAGCACCCTTTCTAGAACCTATCCTTTTAAATCTTTATTTTATGCGCTGATAAGCGGGGCGGTTTTTATATATTTTTTCTGGCTTCGCTACTATCTAAGGCAAAAAAAGTATTTTTAAAAGCTAGATTAAGCTCTTTTCTTTCTTAGGTTCTTTTTGGCTTCATATTTAGCAAAAATCGGCTCATTGTGCGTTTTTTTATAGATAAAAAGGAGCAAGAGTTCAATAGAAAATCTCTTTTTTCCCCTTCTTTTTTGCAAAAAATCTTCAAGCCACATTTTGAACTGTGGATCTTTACCTTTTTTATCTGTGATATCGCCAGAAAAATAGAGTTTTTTCTCTGAAAAAGTGTCGTCAATATGACATTCGCTAAGTTCAACCAGAAATTTTGTGGAGCGAAAGGTGCGCTTTTTCTTTTCAATCACTTCTGCTTGATCATAAAAACAAATTCCATCTGTATAGTAGCAGCAGAGGGAGCGAAGAAGTGTTTCTGCGTCTGATATATTCTTCTTATTGAATATTTTATCGTTTAATATCCAAATCACCTGAAGTCCTAGGCTTTGGTAATCATTTTCCCTTTTTTGGATCTCTTCTTTAGAGATTTTTGAGCACTGGATCTCGAAAACAAGCCCTTTTTCATGGATATAAATGTCTGCGATTCTTGAAATTTCTTTGAAATGGTGTTCTAAAGAGGGGTTTAGGTGCTGGATTTTTTTGCTAAGGAGCTCTTGGATGAGTCTATGATCATGGTTTTTCTTTTTTTGCCGGCAGTTTTTTAGCTGATACGTATGGTAAAAGTGCACATTTTTGTTTTTTGGCACTCTTTTTCGGACAAAAGAGCCACATTCTGGGCAAATGTAGTCTTTCTTTTTTTCTGCAAGGCTTGCAGATATGATTTTGAAATCTTCATCAAAAGCAAAAGTTTGCATAGCCATTTAGGATAAAAGTCTAAAGATTTTTTTGAAACATATACTGATCTGTTGACTTTTTTATTTTAGCTTATTAAACGTAGGATATGAAAAATCCCTCGTTTGTTGTAGTTGTTCCTTCGTATAACAACGAAATTTTTTGCGAAAAAAATCTCTATTCAATTCTTTGTCAAGACTACCCTTTTTTTCGCGTTATCTATATTGATGATGCTTCTACAGATCTAACCTTTGAAAAAGTTTCAAAGATGAAAGATGAAAGAGTGCATCTAGTAAAAAATGAGTTCAATCAAGGGGCTTTGGCAAACATCTATAAAGCTGTCCATTCTATAGATGATCAAGATATTGTAGTTTTAGTCGATGGAGATGATTGGCTGAAGCATTCTGGTGTTCTTTCCTATTTGGCTAATGTTTATAAAGATGATGTCTACCTTACTTACGGGCAGTATGAAAACTATCCTTTTGGCTCTTTAGGAATTTGTAGAGCTTTGGATAAACCGGTGCGAAACAGCCCATGGATCACATCACATCTCAAGACTTTTTATGCTCTACTTTTTAAAAAAATCGCTAAAGAAGATTTATGTTTGGATAATCGTTTTTTCTCTGTTGCATCTGATATGGCGATCATGTTACCTATGATAGAAATGTGCGGTGAAAAAAGGGTGAAATTTATTTCAGAAATTTTGTATGTTTATAACGTAATGAATCCTCTAAGGGATGGCAATTGTCGTTACGAAGAGCAGCAAAAGGTGGGTAATCTCATCAAATCTAAGCCTCCCTATAAATTATTGGAGAAAATCTTTGCTTAAATCTCTGCTTTCTTGTTATTTTCTAGGCGTTATCTTGTTTTCTTGGGGGATATGACAGACGAGAGGGACAATCAGCCTTTTTTTGATCCACAGCATCAGCAAAAAATAGAAGAAGTTGTTGCGATCGCAAAAGATCAGGGTTTCATCACTTATGAGGAAATCAATGATATTTTGCCTATGAGCTTCGACTCTGCTGAGCAGATCGACCAAATCCTAATCTTTTTGAGCGGGATGGACATCCAAATCTACAACCAAGCGGAAGTAGAAAAGCAAAAAGAGAGAAAGAAAGAGGCAAAAGAAATCGAGGCAATGCCGAAAAGGACAGATGCCTCTGCCGACGATCCTGTCAGAATGTATCTCAAAGAGATGGGTTCAGTCCCACTGCTTTCGCGTGAAGAGGAAGTAGAGATCTCCAAGAGAATCGAGAAGGCGCAAATCCAGATTGAAAAAATCATTATGAGATTTCGCTACTCTTCAAGAGAGACTATTTCTATTGCATCTCATTTGATCCAGGGCAAAGAGCGCTTCGATAAGATTGTTGCTGAAAAAGAAATCGAAGATAAGCAGCGCTTCTACGATATGTGTCCAAAGCTTGTGAAGCTGCTTCAAGAAGAAGATTTGCATCTTGAAAGGCTTCTTATTGCACTTAAAAAAGAAGATCTCTCCAAGGTAGAAAGAGTCAAAATCCAAGAAGATATCGAAAAATGTCGTATTCGTACACAAGCATACTTGCGTAGAATGCACTTCCGCTACAGCGTCATCGAAGATTTCGGCGAAGTGATTCTTACAGGCTATGACAGATTTCTCCTATTAGAAAAAGAGATCCAAGAGCTCTCGCCAAGAGCTGAAAAAAACCGCTTTGCTGCATCAAAATTGATCGCTTCTAAACGCAAACTTCGTAAAAGAGAACTTGCAGCAGGCCGTACTTTAGATGAATTTAAAAAAGACGTAAGAATGCTCCAGCGCTGGATGGACAAGAGCCAGGAAGCGAAAAGGGAGATGGTAGAATCCAACCTTCGTCTTGTGATTTCTATAGCAAAAAAATACACCAATAGAGGCCTATCTTTCCTTGACTTGATCCAAGAAGGAAATATGGGATTGATGAAAGCGGTGGAAAAATTTGAATACCGTCGAGGGTATAAATTTTCTACCTATGCTACTTGGTGGATTCGACAAGCAGTAACGAGAGCAATCGCTGATCAAGCTCGTACTATCCGTATTCCTGTACACATGATTGAAACCATCAACAAAGTGCTTAGAGGCGCTAAAAAATTGATGATGGAAACAGGTAAAGAGCCAACTCCTGAAGAACTAGCAAATGAACTTGGCCTTACTGCAGAAAGAGTGCGGGAAATTTATAAAATCGCTCAGCATCCTATTTCTCTTCAAGCAGAAGTGGGTGATAGCGGAGAGAGCCAATTCGGTGACTTCCTTGAAGATACGACTACCGAATCTCCGGCTGATGCGACAGGCTACTCTATTTTAAAAGATAAAATGAATGAAGTACTTTCTACTTTAACCGACAGAGAAAGAACCGTTCTTATTGAGCGCTTCGGGCTTTTAGATGGTAAGCCAAAGACTCTTGAAGAGGTAGGGGTGTACTTTAAAGTAACAAGAGAAAGGGTTAGACAGATCGAAGCGAAAGCGCTAAGAAAGATGCGTCACCCGACTCGTTCGAAGCAGTTACAAGCGTTTTTGGAAGCTGTGGAGAGTGTGGAGTGAGGGGTTTTGGAGCATAGCGGGTTCGAACCGCTGGCCTCAACAATGCCATTGTTGCGCTCTACCAACTGAGCTAATGCCCCGTCTCTTGAAAAGATATTCTAAAAGGCTAGGTATTTTGTGACAACCTCATTTTTCGAAAATTTACATCCAAAGCCAGCAGATCCTATTTTTGGGCTCACTGCGGAGTTCAAGGCCGATCCTAGAAAAGAGAAAGTGAATCTCATTATCGGCGTTTACGCTGAAGAAGATGGTTCGTCTCCTCGAGTATTAGACGTTGTCAAAGAAGCAGAAAAAAAATTGATCGAAAAAGAAATAACCAAGGATTATTTAGGGATCGATGGAGACAACAGTTTTTCTGAGGCAGTTTTTAGACTTGTTTTGGGAGATGATCTGTACGAACAAAATGTCGACAGGCTTTATGCGGCACAGACTCCTGGTGGTGCAGCTGCTCTACGCGTTATTATAGAGTTTTTACACAAAAATATATCTAAAGCGATTGCCCTTTCTGATCCAACATGGGCAAACCATGTTACCATGTCCAATTATCTAGGTATCGAGGTTCTTCATTACCCATATTATGATCGGGTAAATCACACAGTACGTTTTGATGCGTGCATAGATTTTATCTCATCATTAGAGCCTAGTACTGTAGTTTTGCTCCAAGCTTCAGCACATAATCCAACAGGTATTGACTTTACTATGGATCAATGGAAAGAGCTTGCAAAAGTGATCAAGAAGAAAAAACTCATTCCGTTATTTGATATCGCTTATCAAGGATTTGCAGAAGGTCTTGAACAAGATGTCGCTTCTGTGCGCCATTTTGTCGAAGAAGGGATTGAATGTTTTATTGCCTATTCTTGCTCAAAAAACTTTGCGATCTACAGTGAAAGGGTAGGAGCGATCTTTTTTGTAGGCAAAGATGCAGCTGTCAAAGACAAAGTAGCATCGCACATCAAAGCATCGATTAGAGCTAATTATTCAAATCCTCCAAGGCATGGATCTTCAGTTGTTTCAATGATTTTGCGCAGCCCTGAGCTGAAAAAGAAGTGGGAAGAGGAGCTAAGAGTGATGGCTAGAAGGATTGAGGAAAAAAGATCCTTACTTGCAGACCGATTAGGATCTGATTATCAATTTTTTAAGAAAGCAAAAGGGTTTTTCTCGCTATTTAGTATTACACCTGAAGAGGCTTTGGTACTAAAAAAAGAATATGCCCTCTATGTGACTTCTATGGGAAGGCTCAACATGGCAGGAGTGAATAAGAACAATATAGAGAGAATCGTTCATAGTGTCGCTCAAGTATCGCGCTAAAAGCAAATCTTTCACTGTTTATTTTTCATTAGCCTTACTTCTTTTTATCCTGCTGAATATCCCATCTTCTATTGTCGATAAGGTTCGCAGCAAAGTGATACCCATATTTGTTGCGGGGATCGAGAGGACTAAATCAGTTAGCCCTAAACATCCTATTGAAGAAAAGTACAAGTCTTTAGAACTTGAAAATCAAATGCTTAGGAATCAGATTCGATCAGTGAGGCAATGGCTTTTGTCTCAAGAGAGAATCGATGAACAGGTGAGAAATCTTAAAGAAATTTCTGAGATCAAGACGCAAGATGGAGATCTGAGACAGTTTCTAAAAAGAAGGGTTGATGACCTTTGTATTTTGCTCAGCAGCGGTTTATATTCTTTGCCAGCTCAAGTGATATTTCGAGAGCCTGTTTCTTGGAGTAGCGCGATTTGGATAGATAGGGGCATGAGAGATAATCGAAAGCTTGGCAAGCAGATCATAGCAGAAGATAGCCCCGTTGTAGTTGGAAGATCGATTGTAGGGGTGGTAGAGTATGTAGGAGAAAAAAGAAGCCGCGTACGTCTTATTACAGATCATAGCCTTACTCCTGCGGTCCGTGTCGTGAGAGGATCTGAACAAAATAGAATGCTTTTAGAGCATGTAGAGATTTTGCAAGAGCACCTCAAGTTAAGAAAAGATATCATCGGATTTGCAAACGAATACAACACCATATTCCAAGAGCTCAAATCGCTTGAAGGAACACTAAAAAAAGAGATAGGGGAGCGCTATTTGGCAAAAGGGATTTTGCAAGGAGCCTCTTCTCCTTTATGGAGAAGCCGTAAAAGCTTATTAAAAGGTAAAGGCTTCAATTACGACAGTCATGATCGCGAAGGTCCTGCAAGAGAGCTTCACGGAGGCGGCTCGCTATTTTTGGGGGTAAAAGTCAATCCTGAAGAAATTCTAAAAGTAGGAGATTTATTAGTAACATCGGGAATGGATGGAGTTTTCCCTGCAGGGCTCCATGTAGCTACAGTCTCTAAAATTTTCCCTCTTAAAGAGGGTGGATATGCTTACGATCTAGAAGCAAAGCCCACAGCTGGAAATCTCGAAGAGCTCTCTTACGTTCAAGTTTTGCCTCCACTTGCTTGATTTGAATCGCTAAACTCTTTATTCTCTCTTTACCTTAAAATAGGATTGATTATGAAAATTTCCTCGATCATACTTTCATTGTTTATTTCTTCTTTGATCTATGCAGATACAGTGCCCTCTTTAGAAAATCTCGAGCCCGTCCAAAAAATTTCAGATGAAGTTTCCTTTGATGAGCCCTACAAAAGCCCTTTTGTTTCTGTTGCTCTATCAACGATTTTTCCAGGTCTTGGTCATCTTTATCTAGGTGATCCAGGAACCGCAGGGATTTATGCAGGTACCGTAGGATTGACATTCCGCGCTGCAAGCTCTGATTTTTCAGAAAATTTAGCTGCTAATTCGATGGTTTTACTTCAAAACACTTGGTTATATGGCATCTATTCTTCTTACCGTGATGCTCGCAATTACAACACTGCCCGTTTGTACCGTTACACAATGCCTAACGAGAGTTTAGCGTTGCTAAGTTATGCGCCGTTGAACTGGCAAATCATGAGAAAGCCTGAAGTGTGGGGTGGTGTTTTAGGAGGCCTTGCTATCGCAGCAACAAGCCAAATTTTAGCCCATGAGTACTTGAGCCACGCAAAAATCGGATCTTTTGCTTGCAATCAAGCGGGAGAAGAGCAAATAGAAGAGGGTAAAATTGCCCATTTACATCCTATTGTAGCGCTGCCGATTGGCGTAGGAGAGGAAGCTTTTTTTCGCGGCTATTTGCAATCTGCTTTAACAGAAGAATTTGGACCTGTTGGAGGAATTGTAGGCTCGGCGCTACTTTTTGGCGCAGCGCACATACAAAATGCTCAAGCATTCCCCAAAGAAGAGCGTTTTATTTATTATAGTTTTGGTCTGCCGGTCATCACTGGTTTAGGTGCCTATTTTAGCTGGCTTACGCACAAAAATCACTCTCTTCAAGAAAGTGTTGCTGTTCATACATGGTATGATTTTACACTTTTTGCTCTAGGGGCTTTATCAGCATCAAAAACTGCGGCATGCACAGGCAAACCTCAGGTTGTTGCTTTACAGATCCCTTTTTAAAAAAGATACAAAAGCTGCGTCATCAATTTGGCAATCAAGTGCTGGCGCAGCAGCATTCAATCTAAAAATAGTTTTGATCATTTTCTCTTCATATATTTGTTTTAAATAGGTTAAAAATAAGTAAATTTTTATATTTAGTGCTTATTTTACATATTATGGTCTTTGCCGATTTACTATACTTTCACCTACTCATCGGATCAAGCAGTAGAGATATTGGATAGTTTAACCCGCTATTTTGTTGATACCATAAAAAAAAATGGATCGAGTGATGCGGGCTTTCTGAAAAAGACCATTTTGACGAGCAGTATGTAGCAACTGAAAATGAATCAGAAAATAAAAAATGGTGGGAATTTTGGAAATGAATAGAGGAATTTCAAGGAAAGAGCTAATAGCAAATTGGTGGAAGGTAGAGGGTAAAATAGAGCTAGTTACAGGGCTAATGGTATTTATCATTTTGGGCATATTTTGGGGCAATCTTTTAGTAGAGGGCATACTAGGTATTGCAATAGGTGTATGGTGCCTCAGTAAAATCTATTTCAGAAGAGAGCAATGGGCTTTTTTATCGCTTGCAGCACTATGGACATTTTACCAAGGTATACATGCTTTATTGGGGTATATGAAAGTATAAAAATCAAAAATCAGAAAAAGTAGCGGGAGGTTTGGATATGAAACAAAACATATCCAGCAAAGAGAGGATTAAAAACTTGCGGTAAATTGAAGGCAAAATCAAATGTTTTGGAGCTTTAATTGTGTTGGCTGTTCTTATCGTCTTTTGGAACAATGTCTTTGTAAAAATAGGTTCTTTGCTACTGGCTTCTTTGTGGTGTTTGGGTAAGATGTATTTTAGAAAAAAAGGCTTTTAAAAATCGATGAGGGTTTTTAAAAACTCCCCTCATCTTTTCAAACGCTAAAATTTTTTTATTGATCGTGAAGGCTTTGGCGTAGCTGGATTTGATCAAATCCAGTAACGGCAAAAAAAGAGCCGTCAGGAGAAAACGCAAGTCCATGAGGAAAGTCAAAATGAGATTCTGGATTTTTCATGGAAAAATAGGGTGTAGCTTCTGAAATGGTATTGCTGCTGTTATCAAAATGGAAGAAATGGACCTGATTGTTTAAAGAGTCGCTTAGGGCAAAAGCTGTTCCATCTTTTAAGAACTTGATATCTTCTGGCAAATAGATATTGCCAAGATCTACAGTTTGTTTAGGCTCTCTTATCAGAGTTTTTGTTTCACTATCTAGATCAAAGACATCGATCTTAGGTATATTAGAATAAGAAACAAGCAAGGATCGATTGTCTGGAGAAAAAGAGATTCCTTTAGGGATCGCATCATGGAAAACTTCACGAGTTACAAAATCTTTGTAGAGTATTTTACCACTTTCTTTTTCTAAATCAGACACTTCATATAAAACAATTGCGCTGGAAAAATCGCAAGAGCAGCCATATGCTGCTGCGAGTAGAGTCCCATCGTTTGAAAAACACATCCCGTGAGGGCGGTAAGATTCGATATTTTCAGGAAGTATCGTGTGTATTGGAGCTATTTTATATTTTCCGTTTCCAAGCAGGCGGTAAACATTGAACACCGAAGTATTCCAGTTGGAAACGATTAAACTTTTGCCATCTTTTGAAAAAAGAGCGTGCTGAGGACTTGAAAGCTTACTCGTAGGATTCTTCAATTTTTGAAAAACTGAGACCCCTTTTCTTTCATCAATTTTATAGATGACTACCTGTTGGTCTCCTGAAAGTGTTACGCAAAAAAGGGGCTCGCTTGGATGAAAATCAACGCTATTGATCAAATGTTTAACCCAATCTTGATTTTTAAATGGAACCATTTTTGCTTCGTCCCCATTTGCTGACAAAAAGAGCGGAAAAAAGCTTAGTAAAAAGATCGATGTAGATTTCATGCAATCTCCTTTTTTTTTTGAGGTCTGATGAAATTACATATTACCGATAAAGCTGATTAGGGGATGTTTTTTTTTGAAATAAAGAATAGATCCGCGGATGGATGTTTTTGCTGCTTAGAGAAGTTTATGAAGATTTTTTTCAAAGGCTTCTTTATCAAAATCAAAGAAGCTATGTTTGTATAGCTGCTTTTTTTTCTGATCAAGTAGGGTTTGGTCTAAGTTTTTTTGGATGAAAGAGAAAATAGAACTCTCTTTAGAAGGGATCTGTATACCACACTGATGAAGTGAGGGGATTTGCGAAGAGGTAGAAAAAAAGAACATCGGTTTTTTGAAATAGAGGAAATCGTAGCCGATAGATGAGTAATCTCCGATGTACACATCAACTTTAGATAAAAGCGGATAGATTAGGGGATAGTGAAGTAGAATATCAACATTTGGCGTATCTTTATAACGCTCTATGACTCTAATCACGTGAGCGGGGTAGTGTTTTTCCAATAAGGGGTGGATTTTTATAATCAAATGGATGTGTTTAGGGAGTGAGGTGATCAGCTCCTCTGTTTTATGAAAAAAAGATGAAGGGTTTTCACCATCTTGCCATGTGGGAGCAAAAAGATAGATTTTTCTTGTCGTATCTTGCAGTTTAGGCAGTGTTTTATGAAGTAATGATCTGTACTCTTTTTCAAATTTTTTAAAAAACCATAAACGATAATTGCCTACTGTAACAGTGTCTTTGACTGTTTGGAGCGCTTTTTTATTAGATAACATTTTTCTTCCGTAAACAAGCGCTACATCTTGGTGATAAAAAGGATCAATTTGTTCTTTCTTATACCCTTTATCTGATTGTCCATGAGGACAAAAGCAAAAGCGGATTTTATCTTTGCCAAAAGCTCCAAAAGTGGCTTTCAGCTCTTTTCCTGCATATCTTGTTGAAAGCAAAACTAAAGAAGCATTAGACCATGAAAAGAGATTGATGGGATCTTCTAAACGGATATCGACAAAGGGGTAGAAGGTTTTACCCATTTCATAAGTCAAAGGGCTATCGACGATTAAAGGTGCATTTAGCGCATAGCACAAAGGGGCTAAGTGATCGAGATGATGGGTAAAATCGTGGCTAAGAAAAGAGACGATTTTCATAGAAAATCGAGCTCCTCTTCCAGGTATTTTTCTACTGTTTGTTCGATCTGTTTTTGCACCATTTCATAACTTTTGACTAAAGAAAACGTATATGCATATAACGTTTGTTTTTTTTCTTTAAACATCTTGCTTTCATCAAAAAGATGCTTGTCGATTGTTTGAAAAATTTCTGCCCTATTCTCTATTGTTATACCACATTCACGTATAGCAGTTTTTTCTTTTTCTCCAAGAAAAAATAGAGGTTTTTCAAAGGTGAGAAAGTCGTAATTGATGGAAGAAAAATCTCCTATGAGTCCATCTATCACGTTTAAAAGAGGATAGATGGGTGCAAAGTCATAAAGAAACAAAAGGTTGGGTCGATTTTCCATCTTGTTTTCTAAATGAGGGTGTAAAGTAAGTGTATTGGGATGCATTTTCACAATCAAATTGTAGTGATCTGGCAAATCAGAAACAATTTTTGGTAAATCTAGGGTAACCGGTGAAGTTTTTTCATCTCTTCCCCAAGTTGGTGCATATAGAAGTATCGGCTTTTTTTCTCGAAATTTGGAAGTGACTTCGTTTATTACTAAGCGGTCATAAAAGAGCTTTCTTTGAAGGTAATAGTGGTGACGATAATTGCCTACTTGGATGTGGGCATAAAGTTTTTTGAGCACGTTTTTTTGATCAAGAAAATCGATCATGTTTTGCCCGTAGACTAAAGCTATTTTTTCTTCAAAAAGAGCTTCCATAAAAAGAGTATTTCGACCTTTGTCAGAGTTTCCGTGAGCTGCCCATATGGGAAGAATCTTTTTTCTCATCACATGCTCTTCAAAGAAGAAGATCTTCCTAATCATAGGAGAAGGTAAGCAAGAAAAAATGGCGCGGTAGTTTTTTAAGATTTTTTTGCAAATGGTCTCTTTGGACTCTAAGTAGGTAATGACTGTAGGGTAGAACTTCTGGATTTGTCTTTCTAAAGATTCTTCGGTGATAAAAAGAGGAATATTGAATAGATCACAAAGAGGTGCTAGATGATCGATGTAATGCGTATCAGAGCCATAGATAAAGCCTGCTATGTCCATAGATTCACAATATCAATGTTTTGGGTTTCTTTGCAATTAGATCAGAGGGTTTAGCAAGAGGGATATAATGCTTAATCGCTGCTTTGATATTTTTGTTGAGTTTGAGTTGTAAAAGTGTTTTTTCCAATAAAAGACGTTTTTGCGATTCAAGGTCTTTAAGTTCTGAGATCAGCTCTATGTCCGTTGAAGGGAAAAAAGAGATGATCGCTTCGTCTAGGCTTTCAAAATCTTCATAAAAATGGCTGCCAAGTGTGGCGCTGATGAGTGATGATTTTTCACATCTTAGGCTGCGGGCTTTTTTTCTTAATAAGAGCCTCTCTTCGAGCAAAAGCGATCTAAAGGTCGATTTGTGTGAAACAATGGCTTCTTCTTCTAAATGTAGATTGGATAAAATCTCTCTTATTATTGTTATATATTCATTTTCAATTGATAAGAGTTTATCTATCATGAAAGAAACCTTTGTGTTGATCACAAATAGATATGCAATTTTCATGCCGTATTGGTATTCTTCTTAGGTATATGGACTTTAAACCCCTTACCGATTGGTTTTTACAAAGGAAAAGAAGTTTTCCTTGGCGAGAGAACATAACACCTTATAGCGTATGGGTTTCTGAAGTAATGCTTCAGCAAACTCGAGCAGATGTGGTGAGAAATTATTACCTAGCTTGGATGCAAAAATTTCCTACTTTGGAAGCTTTCGCTAGCGCCAAAGAAGAGGAAGTGATTAAGGCATGGGAGGGTCTAGGGTACTATTCTAGAGTAAAAAATCTCCATAAAGCGGCTAAAATTGTAGTAAGTTTAGGCAGATGGCCTCAAACTAAAGAAGAGTGGTTGGATTTACCAGGTGTTGGCCCCTATACCGCCGGAGCAGTTCTCTCCTTTGCTTTTCATCAAAAAGCAGTAGCCTTAGATGCAAATGTTCATAGAGTAGCAAGTCGTCTTTATTGTAAGGAAAAAGGGTTAGATGCACTTATAGAAGCCCATTTACCAGATGATCAGCCTTATGTAGCCATGGAAGCGCTTATTGAACTAGGTGCTTTAGTCTGTAAGAAAACTCCGCTATGTGCAGTTTGCCCTTTGAAGTTAGAGTGTGCTGCTTTTAAAGAAAATCAAATCCACCTCTTCCCTCTTGTGAAGAAAAGGGCTCCTATCACACACCTTTATCGCCACCTTTACTGTATTTTTGATGGCAAAAGGCTCTTTTTACAAAAAGGGGAAAAAGGTAAGGCCATGGCAGATCTTTGGCAGTTTCCTTACAAAGAAGTTTTAGAGAAGAGCTTTGATCAGATCGAACCTCTAGAAAATATGGAGTTTTTGGGTTGTTTAGATCAAAAAGAGCATACATTTACCCGCTATAGAGCTTTTTTACGCCCTCTACTATTTTACGGCCAAAATCCTCATCTTGATGGAGAGTGGATTGATATAGACAAAGTAAAAGATCTTGCTTTTTCCTCAGGACATCGACGAGTATTGGAAGAGATTGTTAAAGAGGGGCAATGGGAAATTTTTGGGCTGAGGAAGGGTTAGATCACATTATACCAAAGGGGTATGGAGATTATCCTGAGGGATTTGATGTAGTGAGTTTCTTAAGATCATGGCTCAGTCCATTTGATCAATCAGATATAGTCGATCTTGGCTGCGGGTATGGAAGACTTTGCACAGCTTTTTCAAAAGAGCGTTATAAAGGTTTAGATATCAACCCAAATGCAGTTTTGATGGCAAAAAAGCTTTACCCTGACTACCAGTTTTTTGAGTTAGAAACTTATCCAAAAGCAGATCTATACTTGGCGTATACAGTGTTTTTGCACTTAGAAGATCATGAGGTTGAATCGATACTGCAAAAAGTAGATACAAGCTATTTTATCGTTGCGGAAATTTTAGGTAGAGAATGGAGAAGAGATGGCAATCCCCCTGTTTTTAATCGAGAATTTGATGAATATCTAAAAATTTTTCATCGCTACCAATTTGATCTAGTGGAAGAAAAATTAAAGCCCTACGAGCGTTATAAGCAAAACGCTTGCTATCTTGGCAAAAACACCGATATTTCCTTCTTGTTGTTTAAGAGAAAAACGAGCTAAAATAAGAACTATGAGAATCGAATTTCCAAAAGAGCATATTGTTCATCAAGAGCCAAAACAAGACCTTTTGGCGAATATCTTGAGTTATAAAAAATTGTTCATGTGGCTTTTTATCGGAGCCAGCATGCTATCAGTTGTTACTACCTACATTTTCTCAAATAAGCAAAAAGCTTACAAAGAATATGCAAAAGTAGAGCAGACAATAGGCAATCTTAAGTTTGGCCAAGAAATTGATGAAAAACTTGTCGAAAACCTTCAAGGGGTAATTTCGCTTCATCCAGAGCTTGCCAGCAGAATGGAAGGGGTTTTGGCTCAGCATTTTCTTTGCCATAAAGATCTCGAAAAAGCAGATAAGTATGCTCAAAGCAGCTTTAAACGTTTGGCATTTGCCGATTCTTATTACACAACTTTTGCTAGAAATTCTTTAGTTATCGAAGACAAAGCTTTTGATAGGGCTTTAGCTCTTTCTCAAGAGTTAGACCAAAAAATGAGAAGCGATACAAGCTGGATGACGGAAGATTTCGGCAATCTACTTGTTGGATTCAACCTTGTACGCATAGCAACGCTACACAAAATTCTTGGCAATATTGCTGAGGAGAAAGTGGCTATAGCGGATGTGAAAAACTTGCTAACTAGCGCAAATGGAAAAATCCTACTCAGACATTTTTCTGAGCAGGACATCTCAATTTTAGACTATTTTGCCCTAAGAGAAGTGGAGCTGTCTTAAGAGCTTCTTACGAAGCTTTCTTGTGGTGGCTGTCGTTATCTTTCTTAGATTCCATCTTCTTAGAAGCGGCAGGTATTGCTTTGCTGTATGCATCAAAGTGAATTGTTGAACCTGCTGTGACCCCCACAAGAGCAAAAATGAGGCAAGGAGCAAATATAGATAAAACTCCCCCTACTGCTAATGTGATGATCATAGGAACAGTTTCTTTAGCAGCTAAGAACCCAAAGAATTTTCCGGTGATGTTTCTTGCTTGATCTGGAAACACAACTCCTACAATTCCAAGGCCCATGCACAAGAAAACACTCCAAAGAAGCATCGCTCCTCCCCAAATAAGAGAAAAAACAGCACTAAGGCCTAAAATAGCCCCAACGCTAATCTCAACAACGTGATTTCGCCACATATCTTCTAACTCCTGTATCGTGTAACCCTGACGGGCCATAACTTTTACCTTTTGATTGTTGGCTATTAAGTAATTTCGCTTCGACTTACTGAACTTGCTTGTAAGTCAATTACTCTATCTTACCCTCCAAAGCGGGGCGGTAGGCGAATATGTTAAGAGCCTCTTAAAAATAGTGATAATAATAAAAGATATTTTTTTCAAAGCTTCTCTTTGCTAATTTATGTTGATCGTTTACTATCATGAACATGTTAGTCAATATCCCTTCATTTTTTGACTTGCAGCGCTCTATTCATAGGGCTCTTGCAATCACAATTGGTTTAGGATTAACCCTTTCTTTGGTGGTTTTTCTTTATTGCACTTACTATGAAGAGCCTTTGATTGCTGAACAGTTTGTTGTGAAAAAACAAACTTACGAAAGTAAAGAGCAAGATTTTGTTTTTAACGAAGTAGAAGCTTTTGATTTTCTTGTGCCTATAGAAGATGCATTCACTTACCATGTGATAGAAAAGCGGCCAGATAGCCCCAATACAGCTGAAATGCTTGCTTTGATTGACAAGAAGCAAAATCAGAGTTTTGTGAAAAACGGCTCAACGATATATTTTGCATATGATGAAGAAAAACAAGTACTTAATACTTCAAGATATGAAACAGCTCTTTCAGGAACGTTTTTACTGAATAAAGAAGGGCAATTAGAGCTAAAAGCGAATATTTTACTGCCCTCAGTTGTTCAAGAAAAAAGCATAATCTTAAAAAAAGGTTCTCAGGATCTTAAGCTAAAAAGCTCTGAACTGTTTAAGGAATGTTTAAATCCTTTGCAAAAAGCAAAAGGATACCCTCCCGATGAGATGTTTAAGATTTATGGCGGATCTATCTATGCCCCTTTGCAAAACTGCTATCGACTCGAAATAGCTTACGAAACAGAAGCTGAAACGCTCTTTATCGCTGAAAAAGATCTTTTTGTGTTCGAAAAAGGGAAGTGGAGAAAACTATTAAGCAATGAAAATAGCTGTTTTTTTCCTCTTCTAGAGGTCAAATCTTTAAAAGATCAGTCGATAGACCTTTCTATTTTTGATGTCGACGGCAAACAGCACAAAAAAATCCGTTTCGAAATAGCTAAAGCTAAACTCAAGCCTTTACAAGCCTCAGAGCTGTTTTTAGATGCTAGACAAAGAACGCAAAATGGCATTTCGTGCTTGATGGGTAAGAAAAGAAAAATTCTCCAAGAGGGGGATTGGCTGATCAATACGGGCACAAATTGGAAAGTAGTTCACCATTCAGAAGAACTAAAAAAACTGATCAATTACTCTCTAAATCACGACATCATCGTTCTTGATAAAATAGAAAAAGATCGCTTTACAGGGCACTATTTTGATGCTAAGAGAACAGCGGTTCAAAAAATATTTATTCCTCTTTTAGAAGAGAAAAGCAAGAAGAAAAATAGTCTATCAGCTACAATGGGCAGTCATGAATCAAAAATGTAAGAGACTGATTATTTTGACTCTTTGTCCTCTAGCGCTTTTAGCGCAAACCATAGAGGAGAAAATGGATTTGCTTTCTTCAGAAGAAAAAAGCACAACTGATCAGCCTTACTCACTTAAAGAGCTCAATCAAGAAATAGCGATGATTCGCCAAGATTTAGAAGAGCGCTTTGAGCAAGCATCACATCTTTTAGAAGAAGGCAGCGATCAAGAAGCCTTTAAAAGCCTTCTCCAAGATATCAATCAGCTAAAAAAAGAACTCCATAATCAAGAAGGATCTTGGAAGCAAAGAGCGCAAGCCGATTCTAGAAGAGCAAATGAGGGTTATGCCCTTTGGGACCTAGAAGAGAGTACGCTAGGGCAGATCATCATGGAGTTTGGAAGCTGCGACTATTTGTAT
The DNA here is from genome assembly GCA_016866575.1 of Chlamydiota bacterium. GTDB lineage: Bacteria > Chlamydiota > Chlamydiia > Chlamydiales > VGMA01 > VGMA01. The sequence goes on along the minus strand of VGMA01000004.1, from coordinate 9,047 downwards.
GTCTTTTCGCCTGAAATGGCAAACATGAAGGTCCATTTACACTCTAACTTGTTGATTCCTAAAGAGTCGTGGTCTTCTTTGCTAGAAGTGATTTTGCAGCAAAACGGCATAGGCTATAAGCAAATCAATCCTTTTACAAGACAGCTCTACCAACTCAAACAAGATCTCACAGCTGTCGAGCTCATCACATCGGAAGAAAAAAGTTTAGAACTTTTAGCGCCTAACTCTCGGGTTATTTTTGTTTTTGCTCCGGTAATTGAAAATCTTAAACCTGCTTTTTACTTTTTTGAGCGTTTTAGAGATCCAAAGCTTACATTTGTTTACCAAGTAGGGCAAAAAATTGCTGTTGTTGGAACAAAAGAAGAGGTAAAAAAGCTTTTAACTCTCTACAAAAATGTCTGGCAATCATCGAATGATAAAATCACTCGCGTCGTCTCATTTACTAAAATCCACTTTGATGATGTCACAAAACTTTTAAAAGCCTATTTTGGCCCTTTAAACGACCCTTCTCGCCCTCCACTGGTTTCAAAAGGGGGAAGCGATTTGAGCGTTTTGCCTTTCCAGCAAGATGGCAGCTGCGTGCTGGTTGGGCCTCAAGATCAGGTGATGAGAGCAGAAGTGCTCATCAAAGAGACTGAGTGCCAAGTAGAGAATCCGCAAGAGATGACAGTTTACTGGTATAGCTGCCGCCACAGCGATCCTCTTGATCTGGCAGAAGTGCTCGATAAGGTATACCACTCACTGATAAGCGCAAGAATTGAAGGGGGAAGTGGAAAATCCTGCGAAGTATCCACCGAAGTTAATGTAGATATAGCGGAAGCCAATCCCTTAGATGGTCTTGGCATCGGCGTCTCTGATATGCCAGACGGCAAACCTTTGACTCCTATGCCGGCAAATGCAGGGCTCATCTCTTCTCAAATGAAAAAGAGTAAATCTACCAATTTCATCCCTTACCGAAAGACCGGATCGATTTTGATGGTAGTAAGAAGAGATGTTCTCGATAAAATCAAAGAAGTGGTCAAGAAATTGGATGTCCCTAAAAAGATGGTTGAAATTGAGGTTCTTCTATGTGAAAGAAGGATCACCAATAAAAACCGTGCAGGGCTTAATATCTTGAAAGTGGGATCGAGTGCAACCGGAAACAGCAGGGGTGGAGCAGATTACGATGCATCTATCAAAGCTCCTATTAAAGGGCTTTTTGAGTTCTTCTTCTCTCAAAGTAAGCATAAGGACTTTCCTGCGTTTGATGTAGCCTACAATTTCCTCCTTTCTCAAGATGACGTAAGAGTTACAGCTTCTCCTTCTTTAATTACAATCAATCAAACTCCTGCGACTATAGCGATTACAGATGAGATTTCAATCAATAACGGCGCAGCTCCCATGGATTCAAATAAAGGGATTGTGTTTGAAAAGTCATACTCTAGAGCGCAGTATGGTATTACGCTTGTCATGACTCCGACCATTCACGATCCAGAGCTAGACGATCCTGAAGGGAAAATCTGTGTCACTTTAGAAAATAACGTTACATTTGACACGATCAAAAGCGATAGAGACGATCGTCCAGATGTCCATAAACGGCATATAGAAAATCAGGTGCGTATTTTAGATGGGCAGACTGTGGTCATTGGGGGTCTTAAAAGAAAGTCTTCAGATGATCGCAGCGAAAAAATCCCATTTTTAGGCGAAGTTCCAGGCTTTGGTAAAATCTTTGGTACAGAAGAGCTTGTTAGCGAAACTACGGAAATGTTCATCTTTATCACCCCTCATGTGATCAAAGACCCAAAAGAAGATTTAGCTTACAGAAGAGAGCAGATGCTCATGAAGCGCCCCGGGGATATACCGGCGTTTTTAGAAAAGCTCCAGGTAGCAAGAAAAGCAGAAAAAAATCGATTTTTCGAACAAAGTTTTGAGTTATTCTATGGTCGAGACACGTACTTCTGATCAAAAAGAAGTTCTAGATTTAGCAAATCGATATGGGCTCAAAATCTCTTGGGATCTTTTGATTTACCCTTTAATCAAGCAAAAAGAAAAATTGCTTCCCTACGCATTTGTCAAACAAAAGCGTATCATAGCTCTTGCTAAAGAAGATGAAGAACTTTTAGTTGCAATTTGTGATCCTCTAGATCTTGCATCTCTTGAAGAAGCGGCATCTATCACAGGCTATCGGATCAAAGAAGTTCTTTCTTCAAAGCGCTCAATCGATAGTGCTATAGAGTATTGCTATCAGCAAACAAATTTAGAGGCAAAAGAGGATTTAGCAGAACAAGAAGAGCTATTAGAAATCGATACGGATCACGAATATGATCTTTTAGATCAAAGAAGTGATTCACGTGTGATTCGCTTAGTGAATATGATTCTTGCTGAAGCTTTACAACAAGGCGCTTCTGATATCCATTTTGAGCCGATTGAATCTGGGGTGATTGTTCGCTACCGAATCGATGGAGTCTTGCAGATGCGGCACAATCCTCCAAGAGAAATCCAAAATGAACTAGTCACAAGAATCAAGGTGATTGCTAAGCTCGACATCGCTGAGCATCGCTTGCCGCAAGATGGAAGAATCAAACTCAAGATGGGTGGCCGAGAGATCGATTTTCGTGTTAGTACAGTTCCTGTTGTGTATGGCGAAAGAATTGTTTTACGTATTTTGGATCGCAATCAAGTGATTTTGGGTCTAGATCAACTAGGCATGGGTAAGACAATTTTAAAAGATCTTCGTGAGATGTTAAGTTTTACACAAGGGATTATATTAGTCACAGGTCCTACAGGAAGTGGTAAAACCACAACACTCTATAGCGCTCTTTCTGAATTAAAAGCAGAAGAGACCAACATCATGACCATTGAAGATCCGGTAGAATACAAACTCCAAAAGATGGCTCAGATCGGGGTAAATCCAAAAATTCAGCTCACATTTGCGACAGGATTAAGACATATTTTGCGCCAAGACCCCGATGTGATCATGATCGGAGAGATCCGCGATAAAGAGACGGCAGAGATTGCTATTCAGGCCTCTTTAACAGGGCATTTAGTCTTAAGTACACTGCATACCAATGATGCCCCATCTGCTCTTACCCGTTTAGTAGATATGGGAGTTGAGCCTTATCTTCTCTCTTCTTCAGTGATCGGTGTACTAGCGCAGCGTCTAGTAAGAAAAATTTGCACAAACTGTCAAGCTGAGGGGTGTAGCGAATGTTTTTCTTCTGGCTTTAAGGGAAGACACGGCATTTATGAGCTTATGAAAATGTCCGATTCGATCAAAAGACAGCTTATTAAGTCTGCAAACTCCGTCGATTTACATAAAGTTGCTGCAGATGAGGGGATGAAAAATCTTTTTGCAAGTGGTAATGAACTTGTGCAAAAAGGGATAACGACTATGAAAGAAGTTTTGAGGGTTTCTAGATAATGCCTTTATATCGATATGAAGCCTTGAGTTTAGAAGGAAAAAAACATAAAGGGATGATCAACGCCGATTGCCTAGAGATGGCAAAAGAGCGGTTAAAAAAACAAAAAATCATTGTTACAAGTCTAGAAAAACAAAAAATCAAAGGCGCCATATCCAATCTTTCAAAGGCATCACTTCTCGATTTTACAAGAGACATAGCGAATCTTCTTTCTTCTGGTATGCCCCTTTATGAAAGTTTGGTGATTGCTGAAGAAAAATCTTTACACAGCAAAGAGCACCCCCTTTTTCTTGATCTATGCGATCAAGTCAAACAAGGTAAGAAGCTTTCTGATGTACTTGCTCATTACCCAAAGACATTTGATTCGATCTATATCTCGATGGTAAGAGCCGCAGAAGAAAGCGGATCATTAGCTGATGTCTTTATGCAGCTAACGAAGGTGATTGCTAGAGGAGAAAAACTGAAAAAGCAGATGGTAGGAGCACTTACGTATCCTGCTTTTTTGTGTAGTTTTTGTTTGGTGGTTGTGGTTGCTTTATTTGTTTTTATCATACCTTCGATGCAAGAGCTTTTAGAAGGCAGAAGGCTCCATCCATTAACAGAATGTGTGCTCTCGATCAGTCGGTTTTTGTCTGTTTATGGCAATTGGATAGGATTGATTTTTGCAGTGCAAGCCCTTTTCTTGTTTCTTTTTTTTAGAAGTAGAAAAGGGAAAGAGGCATGTAAGAAGGGGCTGCTTTACATCCCTTTAGTCAAAAAAATGGTTTCACAAGCGGTGATGATCCGCTTTAGTCGCACTTTAGGTATTTTATTAAAAAATTCAGTAGCGCTTCCTACAGCTTTACGCTTATCCGCAAAGGTCATGGATCATCCTACCTTTAGCGAAGTGGTTGAAAGAGCTGAAAAAAAGATTATGGAAGGAAAGAAGCTCTCTATGGAGCTTGGGCAATCAAAGTGGTTTGCCCCTATGGTTGTAAAGATGATAGCTACTGCTGAAGAGGTTGGAAAAATAGATGACATGCTCCTTCACATAGCAGAGATTTATGAAGAAGATCTCGAAAAGTCCTTGCAACAATTCACAAGCTTGTTACAACCTATTATGTTATTGCTACTCGGTTTAATTGTAGGTGTAGTGCTGCTTTCAGTTTTATTACCTTTAACCGATGTAAGTTCTTTCTTGTAACATATGTTTAGGGAGATGCTATGAAAACTAGAAAATTGCGTCCGATGACACTTCTTGAGATCATGATTGTCATTTTCATCATCGGAATTATTGGCAGTGTCATTGGCTATAGTATGAAAGGTAGCTTAGAAGAGGGTAAAGCCTTTAAAAGCGAGCAAGGTTCAAAACAAGTGTATGAAATTTTGACCCTTGAAATGGCTAAAGGTGGAAAGCTGGAAGATATTTTAGCAAATCCCCTTAAGTATTTGGAAAGCTCAGGGTTTGCCAAAAATCCAAAAAGCCTTTTACAAGATGGATGGGGAGGGGAGTATCTGATTGTAAAAAAAGGTTATGACGATATTGCCGTCATCTCTATGGCCTACATTAAGCATAGAGAAAATAAGGGCAAAGATATTGAAGATATCAAGGAAAAATACCCGTGGATGGTTTCAGAAGACGCCCTTTTACCTTAATAGAAATTTTGATATCGGTTGCGATATTGACGATATTAGCGTCCCTGACTTGCTTTCAAGGTTTGAAAGCGCTCGGGGATTTTTCTTATAAGCAGTGTGTTAAAAAACTCCAAGAAGAGCTCTGTTTCGCCTCTTCTCTTTCCCTTACATCAAGTGCAGATATCCACTTTGCCCTCTATTGGGATAAAGGGGTGTTAAGAGGAGTTTACCTATTTGATGACACAGATCTTTCTATCGACCCGATTTTGCGTCAAAAGCGAAGTTATGAAAAAATTCAAGAGCTTTTCATCGATAAAGAAAAGATCGAAGGTCAAAAAGTACTGACCTTCTCTAGCAAAAATCGAGCAGCGATAGATCAGCTCGAAATAGCTGTTGCACAGATAGGGCAAGAGCCAGTATACATAAAGATTCAAGAGAAGATAAGTTCGTGAGTATATGAAAAAAATTTCTTTATTTTTAGGATTGCCGTTTTTGCTGAATGCAGGAATCAAAGAGGCTGCAAGTGAATTGAAAGTAAGAATTCCAGAGTGGCGTTCTGAAGTTGTTCGAAGCTACGATGGAGAAGCAAATCCAGCAGAAGTGCTATTTTTTGAAGAAGAAGATGGTAAAGAAAAACCGGTAAAAAAAATCCTTCTCTATCCAACAGGTAGATTCAAGGAAGAGACTGATTTAACCTATATTGATGGGAAAATAGCTCCTCACGGCGTATCGATCGTATTTTCAGAATCAGGACAAGTGGAATCGACAGCATTTTATTCTATGGGCCAAGAAGATGGAGTAAAAGAATACTACTATCCTACAGGACAAATCAAAGAGTCGATCACCTTTAAAAAAGGGAAGCGATCTGGCCCTTACAGCTCATTTTATGAAACAGGCGCTGTAGCTGAAGAGAGAAATTATGTAGATGGCCTTTTAGAAGGGGAAGTTCGCGTTTTTTACCCTAGCGGCAAGCTGTATAAAGTGATTTTCCATAAAGCCAACCTATTAGAAGGTGAATATCAAGAGTTTTACGAAAGTGGGGCTATTAAATGCCGCGCTTTTTATGAAAAAGGGGAGCTTTCAAGCAAAGATCAACAGCCATCGGTCACAAAATATGATGAATTAAGAACAGTGATCGAAGTGCAAGAACATAAAAATGGCAAACCTATTGGTTTGCATTGCAGTTACTATCCTAACGGCAAAGAAAAAGAGCACATTGAATACAAAGATGGTCAGTTTCATGGGACAAACAGAGCTTTTTCTTCAGAGGGTGTTTTGATTGCCGAAGGTGCATTTGATAAAGGGATGCCAGTTGGCAAGCATTGGAAAAAACATGCAAATGGGAAATTAGCTTATGTAGCTATTTATGACAAAAAAGGAAAACTTAAAGAGCCAATTGTAGAGTTCAATGAAAATGGGCAAAAGATTGCTCAATATTATGTTCAAAACAAAGAGCTCCATGGTGAATACCAAGAGTGGTACCCATCTGGGAAAATTGCTAAACAGTACGTATACAGCAACGGCAAATGGAGCCAAGAGCAGATTGAATACCATGAAAACGGCAAGAAAAAAGGGCACTTTTTTTGTAAAAATGGTGAATACGACGGCAAATTCGAACAATGGCATGAAGATGGTAGATACGCCAAAAAAGCCTTTTTTATTTCAGGCAAACCTCAAGGTCAATTGATTGAGTGGCATGAAAATGGAAAGCTCAAATTGCAAACAGCTTTCAGTGACGGAAAGCTCGATGGCAGCTATGAGGAATGGAGCAAAGAGGGTGTTTTGATCCATAAAGGTGCATATCTTGCTGGAGAAAAGCATGGCAATTTCCAAGTTTTTGACGAAGAAGGGCAAATGCTATTCGATGCGAACTATCTTTTTGGACAAGTAGATGGCAAATATGTCAAAAATCTCACAAACGACCAACCTCTTGAAATTGTAGAATTCAAAAATGGAAAAAAACATGGAAGCTTTCTTGAGTACTGGCCAAATGGGAAATTGCGAGTGAAAGGTTTTTATCAAAACGACTTGGCAGAGGGATTAACCCAAGGCTGGTTTGAAGATGGCAAGATCGCTTTTACCCGTTTTTACAAAGGTGGCGTTTTAGTAGGTGAGCAAAAAGATTATTATCCCTCCCATCTCATTTTTGAAAAAGATCGTGAGCAGTTATCAAAAATCACATGCTACAATAGTGAAGGCAAGCTCCATGGAGAGCAAAAAACCTTTTTTGTAAACGGTACAGTGCAAACTTTGATCAATTATAAAATGGGTCAGCTGCACGGTATCAAAGCAAGATGGGATGATAAGGGAAGGCTTTTTGAAGAAGCAAGCTACGAAAACGGAAAGCTCGAAGGGCGCTTTTTTGAGCTAGATCCTGAAGGAAGAGAAATCGTTTGCTTTTATGAAAAAAATAAAAAACATGGACCTTATTCCGTTTTTTATCCGGAAAATCCCCGTTTCGGCAAAGTAAAGGCAATCCAAGCAGAATATGTTAACGGAAAAATCGAAGGGGAGCTGTCGGAATACACAGAATCTGGTAGTAAAATCAGCATGATTTGCTACAAAAACGGCAAAAAAGATGGAATCGCGCAAATATTTGACCAAAAAGGGCTAGTTGTCACCACAGTTAGTTTTGAAAACGATCAAAAACATGGCGATGTGATCCATTACTACCCCAACGGTAAGATCTATAAAAGCATTCGCTTCATCAAAGATCAGCAAGAAGGGGAAGAAAAGACGTTTTTCCAAAATGGCGCTCTTTCTAACATCGCTTGCTACAAAGAGGGAAAGCTCGATGGAGTGACTAAGAGTTGGAATGAGCAAGGAGTTTTGGTATTTGAAGGGGAATATAAACAAGGCACGCGTCATGGAATATTCAACAAATACTTTGATTCAGGTAAGCCTCGCGTTTTACAACGATTTGAAAACGATCAGCTTGTAGGAGCTAAACAGACGTTTTCTGAGTAGAATATCTTTAAAATTCAAAAAAGAGCTTAGCTAAACTACGGATCCCAAAAAGGTGAAGTTTTTAGTTAAGCTCTTATTTTTTTGATGCTCTCTAGCTATCAAATAAGATGAAAATGCGTTAAAAGCTCATTATGCCAAATCCAATTTAAGGCATGAGGTTATTTGTAAAGGGCTTATGCTATTTTCAGTTAATAGAGAGATCAATTGTTTAGATGTACGATAAATTGCATAAGATGCGTTGTTCCCACTTTCTTTTCCTTGAAGAGCTCGATATGGTTCATAGGGGGCAGAGCTGTTTTAGCGTGCATATCTTCTTCTATAAAAATCCAGGCATCGCCATGAAAGAGGTGTGTATTTGCATCTAAAAAGCTCATAATAGGGGGTAAAAGCTGGTTTGCTTCGCTATATGGAGGATCGATGTACAAAATGTCTATTTGATCTCCTTGGTAGCTGCTAAGCGCTTTTTTGGCATCTAGAGAAATGATAGATGTGCAATTTTTTACTTCTAGTAGCTCAATATTTTTTGAAATGGCTTCGATAGCAAAACGGCTTTGATCGACAAATGTTGCTCTTTTTGCTCCTCTACTCAAAGCTTCAAGGCCCATGGCGCCGCTACCTGCAAAAAGATCAAAAAAATGGGCGTCTATGATCTTATTTTGGCAGATATTGAAGATCATGGAGCGCAGTTTTTCGGAAGTTGGCCGAGTGAGATTTCCTTTGGGGGAAATGAGTTTTCTTCCTTTAAAAATTCCAGAGGTAATTCGCATCATGCAATGAGCATACTACAATCTTGTAGATGATGTAAATCAGGGTCTAAATGAAATTTTATCGACAATTTGATGCGCTATATCGAGCTCAAGGATATTTTCTGAATCAATGAATTTGCCAAAGTGCTTATAGGCTTTTTGCAAATTCAATTGAGCTTCAAGTTTAGATTTAGTTTCTTGGGCTTTACGCAAGTCGATATGTTTACGTATATTTATCCAGCCTTCAGAGCTTTTACCTTGGATAATCACATCAAAATCAGTAAGCTCTTTTGCAAGGCCTACAAAACTTGTTGGATGATTT
>VGMA01000003.1 GCA_016866575.1 Chlamydiota bacterium | reverse complement strand
TTCTTTTTGCTGAAAAAACAATGATTTTATCCGCATCTTTTAGAGAATATCTTTGCGATCTTTGAAGAAAAAGCTTATCTACGTCTAGATATTCGGCATACAAAGTGCTAAAAAAAATAAAAAAAAGTGGTAAAAATTTTCTCATCTATATTGCCTAAAATACTTTCAATTCGAAAGATTAACGAAAAATGAAAAAATAAATCTATAGTTTTATGACAATTGATTGCGTCTGATTCTCAACTCCTCAAGAACTTGTAAATCTGATGGCTTATGCTTGAATCCTAAAGCGTGGTGCAGCTTGGGATCGTCTAAGCGCAAAAAGGGATTGACTAAAAGGTCATCTTGAAGTGTAGTTGTTGTGATAGATCTAATCCGGTGAGTTTCTAGCCGTTTATAAATTTCTTCGTTTTCCGGCTCTAATCCAAGGGCAAATAGAAGGTTTTTTTCATAGCTATTATGCCCGCAAAAAATATGCGTTTTTTGATTTAATGAGCGAATTTTCTTTAAAGAGTTATACATCTGCTGAGTGCTGCCTTCAAAAATCCTTCCCGCTCCTGCTAAAAGTAGAGTATCTCCTGAAAATATGAGGGGAAAATCTTCAAAAAGATAAATCTGAGAATCCTTGGTGTGTCCAGGAGTTGAAAGTGTCTGAAAAGAAAATAGACCTATAGAGCACTCTTCATCATCAGCCACGTCTTGATCAATTTCTTCAAAACCTGCATTTGGCGGTCCAATGACTAAACAGCCCGTTTTTGCCTTGATTTCGTGCACCCCTTGGACGTGCTTGGCATGAACGTGGGTGATCAAAATTGCTTTAAGATCCATTCCCTTCTCTTCGACTAATTTCATGACCTTATCCGCGTCACCTGGATCAATAGCTAATGCTTCGTTGCTTCTATCTTGCTTGATTAGATAGCTAAAATTGTCTTCTAAAATTGGTAATTGATAAACAATCAATCCATTAGCTGTAAACATAGCGTCTCCAAGTAGGTATTGACGATGTGCTTTCCTTCTTCAGAAATGATCGGACTGTGATGATCAAAATGGCAAAGAATCAACTCATAAGCGATCTCACTTTTAATATCGAGCTCCAACACAATCGATTTCGGCATTAATGGATCAAGAAGTATTTCCTCTATACAATTTTTTACATTCTCAAAACTTTGCTTAAGGCGCTCTAAAGGCTCATAGATCTGTTTTTTTGTTAAAGATAATTTAGCTTCTTCTATTTCTTTATGAATTTTTGCTTTGAGCGGATAAGAAGAAGAAAGCTCTATTTGATCTAAGCTCACCATCTCAATACCTTTGATCAAAAGCCCCTCTTCAGTTGCATCAATAAATCTTGTCTGTGGGTGCATTTTAGCAATATTCGATAGACATCTAGATTCCATTACCCATTTATACGCTGTCTCTACAAACTTCCCTTTCCTACCCTTTTTTCTTATGCTCGCTTCAGAAGTTCTTTGATCCACAATATCTTTTTCCAAGGCAAGCGTTGTCTTAGGCAGTATTCCAGGTAAATACCGCTCTTTATTTTGATACGCTAGATCCATTCCCACAAAAATGATTGGATTTGCGCCCAGTAAAAGCGCTGTTTTTACAGCTATGATTGTCACAGATAATGCTTCGTAGTCTTCTATGCCTAATAAAGAGTTTCCTTCGATATTGAGAACCTCTTCCATCCAAGCTTCAAAAGGGCCACCTGTTGCTGTTTTAACATATCCTTTAGCCCCCGCAAAAATCTCTCTTGCATCTTTTTGCAATCGAGAGCCGAAAATCAGCGGCATAGAAAGAAAATGCGCTTGTTTCAATCTTGTATACTCTTCGCGATTAGGATCGATAGCAAATCCTAAATCAGCTTCTATTCCCGATTTAGCCAGCGCAATAATAGATGAGCCACCAGCAAGTATCAGTGCTTTTTCTTCAAATGATTTCAATTTTGGTATCGCTTGAGCTAAAGAAGGCCCAGCTCCTACAATAAATGCAGCGCAATTTTTAAAGGATCCTTCCATCTTGTGGACATTAAAAGCCTTTTCTAAAGAAGCAAAATTAGAGACCATATTTTTAAAAAGATGGTGATAGTGCATCTTCTCTTGCACTTTAGCAAAAGATAGAACACTTAGTCTCATTAGATTGCTTTTAAGCCTTTTGAAAAAAGCTCCATCAATCTCTTTATATTTTTTTTGGCAAACTACTTCGATTGAATGCGATGCAAATTGAATAGCTGCTAGCTCAGCAAGATCGTTTTTACTTTCAGAAAAACAAAGATGGAATCGTTCGCTTGCAAAAATTTGATCCAATACCCCTTCAAGAGCCCCTTTGGATATCACAGAAAAATCATGCTCTAAAAAAACTACTTGCCTAAGAGGATCTTGATCTAGCCAGTTTTTAAGAATATCATGGCACTTGCCTAATCCTATTCCATACACAAACAAAACCGATACATGCAAATCTTTGATTTCATTTGCTAAATAGAGAACATCTTCTTCAAAATGTACATCTTTTAAAGAGTAGATGCTCATCAAAAAAGAAAAATAGGGGTAGCGATCGAAAAAACCCTTTACTCCCAAACTAGTTGCTTGTTGATCCATCGTCCTACTCTTTTGATGATTTTGCCTTGATGATCGATTTTTGTTTCTCGATAGACCATGTTTTGATCATAGAAACCCTCATAGATCAATTCTTGCTCCAAATTAAACACCCATTTATCGAAATGATCTTTGTCGTGATAAAAGATCTTTTCTTGGATCGAGCCATCTTCAAAGAAAAGCTGATGCAACCCAATCGGATGATTTTCCTTGAATGATCCTATCTCTTTTAACCTGCCTGACCTATCAAAAATAGAATCTTCACCCTCTTTACATCCATTTTTATAGTGGGTTTCTCTCAATAAAACACCTTCTTCAGAAAAATACCTAACAACATTTTCTAAACGGCCATCTTGATAGCTTTCACTGAGCTTTAACGATCCATTTTCATAAAAATAGCGGCTCTCACCCTCTCTTTGACCAAAAAGAAAATGCTTTTCTGCAGCAATCGATCCATTGAGGTGATAAAAAACACTTTTGCCATGCAGCTTGCCATTTTCATACTTAAGTTCTGAAGCTATTGACCCATTTTCAAAATAAAAACACTCTATGTCAGCCACTACGCATAAACCTCATTTATTAATTGTAAATGCTTACCTGCAACAAGCTGAAAAAATAACACTTTTTGCAAATCTTCATCTTGCTTTTCATGCTTAAGCAAAATAGGCTTCCAAATCTGCCAAAGAGGTGCTAATACAAACTGATAAGCAATCTCATTTTCAATATCTGCTTCAAACAGAGCGTAACTAAATGATGATCTCACTTTTAGACACTCTTCAATGAGCGCTTTTGAAGTCAAAAAGCTCAGTTTTAATCGATCTAATAATATTTTAAGCAAAGAAGGATCGATCTGGATTTTTTTCATGTTGATGAAGAGCTCTTCTACGATCTTTTCTGGCTGAATATCTTTTATCTTTGTCTTAACTAAATCTAAAGACATAGTCAAAACAGCTTCCATTGCCAAACCCTCAGAACTTAAGTTTATTAGCTCCAAATCAGGATGCTGTTTTGCAAAATCAGAAATCCACTTTGCCCCAAGAAAAAGATCTTTTCTCGTGACAATAGACTTTCCTTGCTGATTTTCCATTTTCCATTCATCGTGTTTAACGCTTTCTTGCTGATAAGCACTATCTACACCTATTAAATACATTTGCCGAGCATTCATATGATATAAACTGAAGAGGGCAAAATTAGCTACGTTCCATCCCGCATCAAAAAAGAATCTCTCAACACCTAGATTTTCTAATAACCACATTTCACTAGGATATCCTTCTGCGCTCCCCATCCAGATTTTTTTGCCTTGATGAAGACGAAATACATCTTTTGAAACCCGATTTTGATATAAAAGCGGCATACTAAAACGATCCAACTTTTGCAATTTTTCTAGAGGTGGATCTGGATCAATAAAAACTGCTAAATGGGGATAGATGCCTTTGTTGATCAGCATTTCGATTGCAGATCCACACCCAACAATCACCATTTTTTCTTGTAAAGCATATAAAAGATCTAAATTTTTGACTAAACTGGGTCCAGCTCCGCAAATCAAGACCGGCACTTTCGATAAATCCACACTTTTTTCATCTACCAAAAAGATTTCTTGGCTCCGCATCAGATTGCTGTACACATTAGAAAGAATATCCACACCTAGATTTCTATAATCTGAAACAACAAGTTCTACAGAAAAAAAGGTATTTTCTAGACGCTCTTTAACAGAGTTTGCATCATGTTCTTGATTGACATGCCTTTTTTTCATGAAAATATAGCGCCAAGCTATCTGTATATATTCTTCTTCTTGATCACTGAGTAAATGGATTGCTACTTTGGGATGGCTTAAAAACTCTTTAGCGTATCTCTCATGAAGAAATAACGAAGCTATTTTTACATCTGCATAAATAAGACAGATAGGAACATTTTGCTCTAAAAGCTCTAAAAAAATCTCGGGATCTTGCACATTGTAAAGAAAGTAAACTTCAGCTTTTTCGAACTGAGGAAATCTTTGCTCTTTTTTTGACTGCAGCTTTTCAGGATTTCGCAAAAGAAATCCCAACACCGGATTTTTTTCTCTTACTAAGTCTAAGTGTTCGTAATAGAGCACAGTGCTTCCTCAAAAAGTTCTTGATATGTGGGTAGTGATGAAGAAAATGTATACTCTTTTAATCTATGGTCATAACGCCCTAAGTAAAACTCTGATCGACTTGCAACACCAATAAAAATAGAGCGAACGAATCGGTTATATCCTATCACTTGAGAAATCGTTTTGCGATCGATTTGATGCGCTTTGCACTCGATTAAAAGAAGAGGATAAAACGGATGCTCCAACATTAACCCTTTTGCTAAACAAACAATGTCTAATCGTCTGTTAGGGGCCTTTTCTTGTATATGAGGTAAAGCGCTGAGCTCTTTTTCCACTAAAAGAAGGCTTTTAGGGTAACCCAGCGCTAGCAATTTATGAAGAAGTTCTTGCCGAACGACTTCTTCTGGTCTATTCAACTTCGATGACGCCAAGTGTTTTATCGCGTCTGACATATATCACTTTGATTTTTTGATCCTCTTCAGAACGATAAACCATGAAATGATCGTCTGTAAGATCCATTTTCATGACCGCTTCTTCCATAGTTAACGTTTTTAAAGGACGCTTTTTCTTCTTTACTACTTTAGGCAGCTCAAATTCTTTTTCTATGTGCAAAAAGTTCTCATCTACGATCTGATCGTTGATATCGTTGAGCTCATCTTTGCTTTTATCAAGCACCTGCACAGATAATTCCACCTGAGAGAGCTTTTTGGCGTGATGGTTTTGTATTTTAGTTTTCCATTTACGCAATTTTCGACGCAAATGTCCTAAAGCCATGTGAAAAGCTTCATACATATCATGAGATGTCGCTTTTGCAACCACCTTAAAATGGGAAAACTTGTAAAGGATTTCTACCCGTTGTTCTGTTTTTTGCACTTCTAGATATACAATTGCATCGATTACTTGCGGAGTGATTTCTTCAATCCGAGCCATCTTATCCATGATGTGCTGCTTGAGTGCATCAGTCACAGGTAAATTTCTCCCCACGACAGTTACTTTCAAAGGATTTTCGGAATTCTCTTCAAAATGATTCGCTCTCTGTGCCATAACCTACCTCTGGTTGTCTTACCGATTTACATTAGCTAATTATAAATTTCACATCTATTAAAATCTTCTTTAATAATAAATCGCTAAACATTAGTAGATTATGATTTCATTTTTAATAAGATATCTTAAAGAAAAGCTTAAAACTCCCTTTGCCTACCCCCCAAAAATCAGAGAATATCGATCCCTTCTTTGCCCAAAAGTTCGTTTTTTGACTAAAGCTTTCCAAATCAAATAACTCACAAGAATTAATCTAGGCAACAAATTGAAATTGAAGCACTTAATTTTATTAAAATCAGATCAACAAAAAAGAACACGGCTACTTAACAAGCTGTCCGCAGGCTGCCATAATTTTTTCCCCTTTTGTTTGTCTCAACAAGGTGCAAAAATTTCGACTGCGCAGTATTTGCATAAATCGGTCGATTCTCTCTTGAGAGCTTGTTGTAAACCTAGAGTTAACACCTGAATTGTAAGGGATTACATTGATTTTCACACGCAAATTTTCCAAGTAATCACAAAGCAAATGCGCATGCTCATCTTGATCATTTACTCCGGCTAAAAGAACATACTCTGCCAAAATTTCCCTTTTAGGCGATTTTAAATAATACTGCATGGCCTCTTTTAAACTCGCCATGTTCCACTTGCGATTAACAGGCATGATTTTTGTGCGAATCTCATCATTTGGGGCATTCACAGAAACCGCCAAATTGATTGCTTCATCTGCTTCATCTGCAAATCGGTAGATTTTATCCACAACTCCGCTCGTAGACACACTAATATGCCTTTTACCAAGAGCTAAGCCATGGGGATCTGTTAAAATAGAAATCGCCTGCATGACGTTATCAAAATTATCAAAAGGCTCTCCCATTCCCATGAAGACAATATTGCGTATTTTATTTTTTAGAGTATGGATCGCGTGGTAGACCTGCGCTACAATTTCGTAAGTTTCTAAATTTCTGATAAGACCCATTGTTCCTGTAGAACAAAAACGGCACCCTTTAAGACAGCCTACTTGAGATGAGATACATAAAGTAGCCCCCGCTTGCATGGGGATAACCACAAATTCTACAGCCAGCTGATCGTGTAGGCGCAAAAGGTATTTATAGGTCTGATCTTGATTCATCGGCATTTCTACTACCGGCAAAGAAAAATCTGTACGGGAAATGAGCTCTTTTAAAAGTTTTCTAGCTTGGGGCTCTACTTCCTCTTCTGCCAAAAGCCTTCCTTGGTTCATCCATGCTTGATAAAGTTTTTTAGCGTAGATCTCCCCTTTCCCTAAATCCTTAGTGAGCTCTTTGCAAAAAGATTCCTTATTTTTTCCGTAAATATGTATCATAAGTAGTATTGAATCTAAGCGATGATATATGTTTAAGACATTTATAGGATCACTTGACGGTAGCTTATTACCCCCCAAGCATCATTAACCTAAACAAAAACGCTTTGCCCGAAGGCAAAGCCATTTATATAATGCACCGAAGAGGACTCGAACCTCTAACCACCTGGTTCGAAGCCAGGTACTCTATCCGATTGAGCTATCGGTGCAGAAGAGAATATAGCATATGACAAAACAGAGTTTTATCGCAACCTCTGGAATTACTTTACGCACAATCTTACTAAAAGAAGATGATCAGCGCATAGTCACCTTGTTTACTCGCGAGATGGGGATTGCCTCATTTGTAGCAAAAAAAATTGATGCAAAAGATCAAACCAAAAAAATCCTTACCTCACTTTTGATCAAAGCAGAATTTGTCCTTTCAAAAACCAAATCTGATCTATGCAAGCTGATAGAAGGAAAAATTGAAGATCCTTATTTGCACTTAAGAGAAAATCTAGCGTCTTTGCAAGCTGCAGGCAAAATGGCTAATGCCATTTTATTAACGCAGCTTCCAGGAAGGCCTCAAAAAAAACTCTTTGATTTACTTGCAGCCTACCTTCAAGCACTCAAACAGTTCCCTTATCCCGAAACCCTTTTAGCGAGCTTTTACCTCAAGCTACTTCGCTACGAAGGCCTTCTTCCAGTTTTTGATGAGTGTGAAATGTGCCATAAAAATATCCCTGAACGTTTTTTTGAAAAAAGACTTTGCTGCAAGGAGTGTGCCCTAGCTACTGCTGAAAAAATAGAGTATGAAGATTTACAAGTTCTTGCAATTTTAACCCACGCAACACAGTTTTCCCAAATGCAAGAAATTCCTTTATCTGGTTTGGTAAGCAAAATCGCTGAAGAGTTATTTTCCGGAAGACAAAGCTAATTTTTCATCATGAGCTAGTTTGCGAAAAGGCTTAACACGCGTTGTGGAGTCAAAAGCTCGCACTCTGCCTGTATGCTGACAATGCGTGCCGCAGCATCCTGAGGTATTTGATATGCAATCGCTACACGCTACGAAAAGCGCGTTGCAATCCATATTCGCACAGTTGTAGTAAGTATCAGCTGCTTTTGAGCAAAAATGGCAAGAGCCAATGGTGTTTTCCTTCATTGTGTCTAAAGGTATGACTAGCCTGTCATCAAAGACAAACAATTTTCCTTCCCAATGGGTATCACCTTTTTCTTCACCGTAGCGAATCACTCCACCCTTGAGTTGGTAGACATGCTCATATCCTGCTTCCTTAAGAAGCGGAGAGAAAATTTCACAGCGAATTCCACCTGTGCAGTAGGTCATCAACTTGGTAGTCTTTGGATCGTGTTCTTTTTTGAAATCTTCAAGCCATTGATTGAATTCTCTAAACGTTGCTACATCAGGCTTGATTGCTCCGCTAAAATGGCCAATCGCAGATTCATAGTTATTGCGTACATCAATAACTACAGTGTTTGCATCTTTGCTTTCAAGCTGCTCTTTCCACTCTGTCGGCGTCATGTATTCGCCTCTATTGGAAAGATCCACTTTTCGATCAAGTGCTACAAGCTGTTTTTTCCCTTTGACCGTCAATTTTGCAAAAGGAGGCTCATCAAACCATTGGATCTTGATATCGACCCCTTCGTAGCGAGAATCATTTTGTAGATATTGGTAGTAGGCGTTGAGATGCTTTTTGTGCAAAGCTAATTGCGCATTCACTCCCTCTTCGGCAAAATAAATACGTCCTTTGCCTTCAAGAGATGCAAGAAAAGCCTTATGGCTTTTTGCTTCTGCATGCGGGTCTTCAACATGAAAAAAATGATAATATGCAATTACAGCGTAGTCCATAGAAAAGCATATTACCAAACAGACACTTTACAAGCAAGCCCCTCTTAAAGCGTTTATCTTAAGCTAAGCCCTTCAGTTTTTCTTCTAAAGGGCTTGCCAAATAAAGATTTACCTAGCTCTTGCCCTTAAAGCTCTTTGCTCATGAATAAACTTAGCATTGGTGATCAAGATATTCACAAAATCTTTAGTATTATCACTCTGTTTAAGCATATTTGGGTCGATTCCATGAAATCTTGCAAATCTATCCAACTGTCTATTCCATTCTTCTGATCCCATAAGATCTCTATGCTGCTCTACCACTTTTACAAGTTTATTCATAATTGAACCAGAACTTGTATAGCGTATAAGCATAGATGGAGATTTTCTAGCTGCCATCTTTTGAAGAAGATTTACGCGCGTTGTGTTTGATAACGCTAGGCTAAAAAAGACAAACGGATTCATTTGCTTCCATCTCTCATGAATAGAAACACCTTGAATTCGATCTTGTTTTAAAGCAACAAGCTGAGAGCTCTCTCCAATAGCTAATACCGTGAGTAAAGAATCTACAACCTGATCTTCTAATAAAGTGCCATTGAGATTAGCAGAAGACGCAGAAGATAAAGACCCGGTTGTCAAGCTGATATCATCAGTCATGGGTGAAAGTTTTTGTCCATAAGGACTTCTTATCCCCTCTGACATATCTCCTATAGAGAGCAAATCCTCCATCTCGTTTCGCGTTATCACTCTTCTTGCAGCTGAAGAAGCTTTTGATGTTGTCAAAGAAGAAAGCCCAGATGTTGTAGAAGATGCCACGCTGCCGCCTGATAGCGCTCTATTGATAGAAATATGGAATTCATCAGCTCGCCTGTACACAATTTCAGCCACTTCTTTTGTCGTTTTTTGTAAAAAGGCCCCTTCATCGAGTCCACATAGAAGAGCTAATTGCTTGGCTTCTTTGTCCCACTGATCTTTTGGCATTTTCTTACGCTTTTCATCTGATTTATTTACCATAGCATTAAACAAATTGTTCCCAAAAACAACTCTGTCATGAATAGTTTTAAAATTTTCTATTGAGCCTTTTTCAGTAATAATGACCCCAAGCAGTGCAAGCGGACTGATATCAGCGTCAATTTGTGCAATTTCTTTAGCATTTTGCAATTTTTGCAATTCGAAAATCCCCCCTTTAGCCATGGTAGGAAGCATATTCGTTTTGACAAGGTTTCTTGAAGCCTTAGGAATCGAGGTAATCAAAGCCGTCTCTTCCCTCATTGCCATTTGTCTAGAAACACTACTTGCCTCTGATGAAGTAGCTTGTGAATCTATTGAACGGCTAATAGGGCGAAACACTGGAGGCAAGCTCTCTTCTTCATATTTTAGATCTTCATGCTCATTTTTTTCCGGCATTGAATCTTGAGCTGATGATTTTGCACCACTAAGCGAAAATAGCTGCTCTGCCATCCCTGAAATCTTTTCGACTACATCAGGGTTTTCTTCAGCAATCTGCGCAAAAAACACTTGCGCTGTTTTCATCAATTCTTCTTTCTTTGCAGCGATCTTTTTTGGAGCTTGAAGTACTTCTTGCGCTTTTTCAAGTGTTGTTTTAGCCGCTCTTTGAGGACGATCTATTTTTTGCAAAAACGTTTCAGGGGTTGTGATATGAACTTGCATTCCGCTGTCTAAAAGTAGCCGGATATTGCCACCTTCCCATAATGGGGCTCCTTTTTCAATCATCTCATCAACTGAAATTTCAGGCGCATATTCCCCCTCGACATGGATGTGCACATCCCTTTGCTTTCCCTTTTCTCTAGCTTTTTCTTCAATATGCATTAACTCAAAGCAAGTAGAACCACCAGATTTAGTTAAAACTTCATCTGATCGATGAAATAATGAAGCAATAGTCTTTCCATCTTGATAAGTAAAAGGCACCACTCGTAAACGGCTGAAGGCTTCGGGATTTCCCTGTCGACGAGCCTCTATCACCTCGTACACGTCTTGTAAAAGCTCATTTTGATTTTTTTGGCTATTTGGCTCTCCACAGTAGACAAAAAGATATTGGTTGCCTTCTTCTGAAGCATTTTTCTTATTTTCAATAAATGCATTCACATATTGGATCACGCTTTCTTTAGGAGGCTTACTGCCTAACATCACAAGCGCTACTTTATCTTCTTCTGCTATGGAAATATTCGCTGTTTCAGTAGATTCATCGAAAGCAATACTTCCACTTTGCACACCGTTCACATCAAGATTTCTCATTTCTTGTTGATCGTGAATAGTTAAAGGAATAGTAACAGCTTCACCTATTGTGCACGGTGTTTCAAAAAACGCCTCTCGTATAGGCAATCTTTCTACATACCGAACAGTCATGTTACCAATATGTCTTTGCCAAAACTGCTCTTCTGTTTCCCCTTTTTTACAAAGCGGCCTACATGGCGCATAGACAGTAACTAAAGAAGAAAGAGCTTCATTTTCTCCAATAGATTTTAACGAATTAAAAAAGTGGCTGGCATGCTTTGTAGGTAGATCTGTCATGTAGACATCAACTTTCATGTTCCAGCCCCTCTCTTGATTTACCTTTTGGACTGCTTCAACTAGAGCCTTGATCTATAGAGGCTGTGTAGATACAATTTTTTCAGGCTCCACATCGCAAGATTGCAATTGTTTAACAAATTTCTCGACCGCTTTATCATGACCAATCAAATTGACATATTTTTGCATTTTCGCAAGGCTTGTTAAATCTTGCACCTTGCCATGCATCTGCGTTTCATCCCAGCTTTTCACCATCATATCGCCTAACTTGGACTGTAGTCCGGGTAATGACATGTTAAACATCCCATCACCTAAGACATCCACTGAACGAGCTGTGTATCCATCTCCTTGGGCGGTCCAACGATCATTTAACGCGTTCCCAACAGCTATATGCCCATTCCCTCCTCTAGAATGAAAAACAACTTGCAAGTGGCTCATGATATAATCCTATTATTAAAATTAATTTAGTTTATATATTATAAAATAAATAATTTATTAATATCTATTATAATTTTTAATAATAAATTTAAGTTGCTGTAATTAAGTGTAATTAAATTTTAGATGATTGTTGATTGTGTATATACCCACTCTTGGCACTCCCTTGGCCGGGCCCTGTCCCCTCTTATGGAAAAGCTTGTTTTAAAGAAAAAAATTACCACTTGCTTTAAATGGATATCTTGATTATGCTCCTACGGATATCAAATTAGTTTGGGAGAAATATGGCTCGCTATACCGGACCGAAAAATAGAATTGCAAGACGTTTTGGCGTCAATCTATTCGAGAAAGCACGCAATCCGATGAGAAATCGCCAGAATCCGCCAGGAATGCACGGCGCAAAAAAGAAGAAAAAATCAGACTACGGCGCACAGCTAGAAGAAAAACAAAAACTTAAAGCTGTCTATGGGATGATTCCTGAGCACATGCTCGTTCGCTACTACCGCGAAGCGATCCGCCGCACGGGAAAAACACCTGATGAGCTTATGGCTCAACTAGAATCACGCCTTGATGTAGTTGTATACCGCTTGAAAATGGCTTCTTCCATTTTCCACGCGCAGCAGCTCGTATCACACCGCCATTTCTTAGTAGACGGCAGAATTGTGAATGTGCGCTCATTCCAAGTGAAACCAGGAATGAAAATCACTCTACGCGAGAAATCTCGCCAGAGCGATCTCATCCAAAAGTCACTAGCTAACACAGCTAAAGAAGTTCCTTCCTACTTAAGCCTAGAAGCTGACAAGTTCACAGGAACCCTTCTTTCTGTACCACAAGCTGACCAGATCGCACTTCCGATCATTGTGAACGTGCCTCTAGTTTGCGAATTCTTAGCACACACAACCTAAGATGAAAAAGCCTCTACTTATTGGAGCGCATACATCTACGGCAGGTGGTTGTTACAATGGCCTTGTACAAGGCAAACAAATTGGAGCAACCACTGTTCAAATCTTTACCAGCAACCAAAAGCAGTGGAAGGGTCGCTCTATCCCCCTTGAAGAAATTTCCAAATGGAATGCTCTCAAGGAAGAAACCGGCATCCAAGTGGTGATGAGCCATGATAGCTACCTCATCAATCTTGGCTCTAACAATCCTGAGCTTCTTGAAAAAAGCAAAACTGCCTTTACCGCAGAGTTAGAGCGCTGCCATACCCTTGGCATCGATTATCTCAATTTCCACCCAGGAGCTTACACAACCGGCACAGAAGAAGGTTGTTTAGACCAAATCGCTCTTAGTCTTATTGAATGTGCCAATATGGTAAAAAAGGGCTCCACCCTTTTAGTATTAGAAACCACTGCAGGTCAGGGAACTTGCGTTGGCCACCGCTTTGAGCAAATCAAGTACATTATAGATAAAGTCCACCCCTATCTTCCGATCGGCGTCTGCATAGACACCTGCCACATCTTTGCTGCAGGCTATGATATCCGCACCAAAGAGGCCTTAGACGCTACCTTGAAAGAATTCGATGAGGTCATAGGATTGAAATATCTTAAAGCCCTCCATATCAACGACTCGCTCAAACCCCTGGGTTCAAGAGTCGATAGGCACGCCTCCTTAGGAAAAGGGGAAATTGGCCTTGAAGGATTCAAATGCATCATGCAGCACCCCCTCCTTTCTACCTTGCCCATGTATCTGGAAACCCCTGATCCTGAGTTATGGCCAAAGGAAATCGAGCTACTTCGCTCCTACTCTAATAATTTAGTTAATGTATAATAATTAGATTTTTATTTGTTAACGTGCTATAATTAGTAATATAAATTAATTATAGGCGCGATTATGTCAACTATCGAGCTAACAAATTTAAGATATACTCCTAATCCCGAACCTTCTGACAAAACACTGGGCTCTTTGGGAGATCGTCAAGTCACCTGCATAGAGTCTTTTTGTGACGCCTTTTATTTAGGAGAAAATCCATCTTCATACGAATATGCAAAAGTTGCAGCTATTTGGGCTATTTCTATCATTACTGTTATTCCCATCATCGTATTTATAGGCTGTCAAATATATCATTATTGCTCATCCCCTACAGAAAATAGTGAGCATAGTACGGCTAGTTTTAGTGATCGAGTGTCCATGGATAATGCTATAGAGCTTACCGTTACCTCTTTTCCTAAAAAAAATAAAGTAGACAACGCTTACGAATGCTTAAAAAACCATCTTTTTACACCAACTTCAAATACAAGCAATCCTGTATCAGAGGCACTGAACTTAAGAAAGTCTTTTTCGGACGATGCCGCTTTAAAAGAAGCAGTAACTATGTGGTTTCCAGTTGAATTAGATGCTTATGCACTAGACACCCATGCACTGCAAAATTGGCTTAAAGCAAGAACAGGGAAAGATGACTCTCTTGAGCCTCTCAACGCTTTATTGACACGTCTTGAATCAGATCCAGAAACAAACCAAGAAAAAGATGCAGAAGCTTATAAAAATTGTCTCTTGTTTCTTGATATAGCGATGAAACTCGACAGCGGACAATATAGAGTAGACGGTAAACGTAATGACAGCCTTGATCTTGAAACATTATTTGATCCAGAACAAGAAATAAAAAATCTTAGCGAATATACTTTAAATGAAAATTATTTCCAGATCCACTGAATACTTCGGATTAAGAAGCTATGTTTTCATTTAGCTAACCCTCTTTTAGAACAAAAGAGGGCTTTTGTCATCAAAAAGTAGCGATCATTAGCTGATCGCTACTTTTTTTAGCGTTCAAAAATTAAAGGATCAGAGACGGTAAAATTCTTGCGTCAATTCTCTTAAGAGTTGATAATCTTGGTTGATTATTTGAAGGTGGATATGATGAAAAAGCTAAAAACTAAACAGATCAAAGAAGATCTCTCACTGATAGGAAAACATGTCACTGTTGCTGGGTGGGTGCGCACGGTAAGAAAACAAAGCTCGTTTTCTTTTGTTGAACTCAACGACGGATCACAAGTATCAAATTTACAAATTGTGATTGAAGAATCATTACCGAATTACCAAGAGCTCATGGAAAAAATCCAAACAGGTGCTGCCATACGTGTAAGCGGTGTTGTAATGGAAAGTCCAGCAAAAGGGCAAGCTGTTGAAATCAAACCAGACTTAGTAGCAGTTATCGGAGAAGCTCCTAGCGATTTTCCTTTGCAAAAGAAAAGGCACTCTTTTGAGTATCTAAGAACGATTGCCCATTTACGACCTAGAACAAACACTATGGGAGCTGTAACAAGAGTAAGAAGCCGCTTAGCATTTGCTACACATAAGTTTTTTCAAGAAAGGGGCTTCCAATATATCCACACCCCGATCATTACTTCACTTGACTGTGAAGGTGCAGGAGAGTTGTTTCATGTAGACACGCCAAAAGAAAAGTTTTTTGGCAAAAATGCTTATCTAACTGTATCAGGCCAATTGAATGTGGAAGCTTTTGCAGCAGCGATGAGCGATGTTTATACATTTGGACCTACATTTCGCGCTGAAAACTCCAATACATCTCGCCACCTTGCAGAATTTTGGATGATTGAACCAGAAATTTCTTTTGCTAATCTAGAAGATGACATGGCTTTAGCTGCTGATTTTTTACGCTACCTTGTTGTAGATGTATTGGAAAATTGCCGTGAGGATTTGACGTTCTTTTCTCAGTATATTGATCCGTCGCTATTTGAAAGGCTTCAATTTGTGGTAGATAAACCTTGTCAAAGAGTAAGCTACACAGATGCCATCAAAATTTTACAAGATTCAAAACAAGAATTCGTCTTCCCATGTTCTTGGGGGCTGGATTTACAATCTGAACATGAAAGATTTTTAGCAGAAAAGCACTTTAAAGGTCCTGTGATCATTTATAACTACCCTGCTGCTATCAAGGCTTTCTATATGCGTTTGAATGATGATCAAAAGACCGTTGCTGCTATGGATCTTCTTGTTCCTGGTGTCGGCGAGCTTATTGGGGGAAGCCAACGTGAAGAGCGCTACGACGTGCTTTTACAAAGAATCAAAGATGCTAAGCTCAAAGTAGAAGAGTATGAGTGGTACTTAGAACTTCGCAAATTTGGCTCTAACCCTCATGCAGGATTTGGCCTAGGATTTGAAAGATTGGTCCAATACGTAACTGGAATGGAAAACATCCGTGATGTAATCCCCTATCCTCGTTCGCCTGGTAACTGCGCATATTGATTTATCTTTTAGAGCCTATCGAACAAATCTCTTTGATAGGCTCTTCAATTTTTAGATAACGCCCTTTTTTCTCCATCTTTTTGCGATAATCTAGATGATAAAAAATCGCTTTTTGAGCAATCTCACTTTCTAAAGGTGCTGCATCAAATGTAGGCTTGAATTCTTTTTTTTGAAAATCCATGAGATCATCAATATTCCAAAATCCCCCTTCGACCAAAAAGGCAATACTTGGATCAACTCCTCTTGGAACACATAGATCGATAAGGCACTTCGTAGACACCTTTTGATCTATTTTTTTGAGCAAGTAGCTACTCTCTTTTACCCCTACAATCACAACAGGATAATTTATCCATGAATCAATGCTCTGATGATCGATCACTTTGATATTTTTGATGTTCACCACCGATGGACTTCTTGTACAAAGAGTCAAAGAATTCCACCCCAAATGCTGTAAATGGTTAATAATCCTGCGGTTGATTTGTGAATATCCGATAAATAAAATAGCCGTATTGGGATCGACATGTTTTTTCAAAAGGTGGGAAATGACTTCTTTAAGACCTGATGCTTGTCGATATAGGCAGCTGGATCGGACCATTTTACCAAGTTTTAACGCTTTTTGAAAAAGAAAGTGGAGCTCTGAAGGAAGCTTTTGCTGCCTTATCGCTAGTTTATAGGCCTCTTTTACTTGCCTTTGGATTTCAGATTCTCCAAGTATCGCACTATCTAAGCCGGATGTCACTTTTGCAAGATGAGCAAAACATGCTTCATCATTAAAGATATAAACATGGTCAAGCTCTTGCAAAATCATCTCTTGGATGATCGGCAAATGGCGTGAGGAAAAATAGATTTCAGCACGATTGCACGTTGCTAAAAACACATGACTAAATGAAGAAAATCGCTTCTTAAAAAGCTCTATTGAGCGGAGTATGAATTGCTCTCGAACTTCAACAGCCGCTTGTCTAAAATTGACTCCAACAACTGCTATTTGCATCTATTGAGATTCCGTTGCATTGATCATGAGATTTTCATCTTTATCAAAAATAGAGGAGCTTGATTCTTTAGAAATCGATCTAAAGAATACCCTATTTTTATTTCTTAGCTTTATAGCCAAGTTTAGGGGATGAGCGAACTATCATCAACAGATTCTTTTGATTTAGAGTAAGAGCAAAAGATGCACTTTTGCTCGAATCCTTAAATCAGGTAGAGTCGCTTTTTTTAGAAAAAGCTATAAGCCATAACTGCGGCTCTAAACCTAAAAAACAATCAGAAATTTTGCCATTGCTATCTGTATAAAACCAGCAATGAATCCACAAGTCATTTTTTGTAGTAGATTGAGCCATAAAATGGTTGTACCCTTTGTGTTTAAGCTGATAACTCTGCCCATTGTATGTCAAAATCATGCCATTCGCTTTTTCTTCAATTTTTACATCGCCATAACCTGAATTAGAATATCTACCTAAATAATTTTCAACAGGACACAAAAGAGCCGGCAATTCTTCAGAAGATTCATCACTATACGTTATGCTAACATCTGATTGAATCTGCTCTTTTTTCTTCTCTAATTCTTGCCTCCAATCAGGCTCTTTTTGCATCATGATGTCGCAAATTGCATAAGCCAATCTTTCAGGCACATAGTTTTCATGATCGCTATTGATCATGACCATCACACCCAGATTTTCTTTGGGAATCAGCACCAAATACGATAATGCTCCATGCACAGTTCCGCCATGCATCAAGATGTAATTGCCATCATAAATACCTGTAAACCAACCTAAACCATATCCAAAAATGTATGGAGATCGCTCGTAGTAAATGTTTTGGAGCGCAGCTTGCACAGAGTGCATTTCACTAAGTGTTTGCATCTCGACGATTTGTTTATCTTGATACTTGCCGTCATTTAGCTGTAGCAGCATCCATTTACTCATATCAGAAGCGCAAGTATGTATAGAGATCGCAGGTCCCATATTGGTTGAATCAACAAATTGACTTTGCTGCACTTTTGTATGGATTTTTGTATGAGCAGAAACAACATTTCCCATCTTTTGCGCTTCTTGATAAGAAAAGAAAGAACGTTTCATCTTCAAAGTACGAAAGATGTTTTCTGAAATATATTGTTCCCAAGTTTTTCCACTCACTTTTTCTATCAAGATTCCAAGCACTGCATACATCAAATTGTTGTATTGAAAACGCGCTCGTAAGTCTTTTGTCAAGGAAAGACCAGGCAGTTTATTCAAAATTTCAGATCTAGGAAATGTAGAGTAATACCACATGATTTCATGGCGCGGCAATCCCGACATATGACAAAGCAAATCTCGTATTGTGCTGTA
This sequence comes from Chlamydiota bacterium, assembly GCA_016866575.1. GTDB lineage: Bacteria > Chlamydiota > Chlamydiia > Chlamydiales > VGMA01 > VGMA01. Next base: position 19,078 of record VGMA01000003.1, on the reverse strand, counting down.
ATAGGTCGCATGTACATCATGCAAACGAAATTCAGGAATGTGCTCAATCACTTTATCATCCCATTCTATCAGCTCTTTATCAACTAAAATACCAAGAGCCATCGCCGTAAACGCCTTAGTGCAAGAAGCTATAGGAAATACAGTCAACTCGTCTACAGATTTTGAACTCAAAAGACTTCTTACACCGTAACCTTTGTTTAAAATAATTTTTCCATCTTTAACTACCGAAATGGCCGCTCCGGGAATCTCAAAAGTTTTAATGGTCTCATTGACAATCTCGTTGATTTTCTCTTCACTGCCATATACATGAAGAGATAAAGCAGTAAGCAAAGTAAAAAAAATTTTTGTGTTCATAAAAGCTCGAAAATGTTGTACAATGAGTATAGTAACATATATGTCAGAAAGCAGCCCTATAAATCCTAATAGTTCTTTTACTTCCTCTTCGAGTAGTAATCCATCTTCGAATCCTGCCCCTTTTTCTACTGAAGAAACCACAGGACAAACCGCTTCTGATCCTAATGATCCTTGGTCATTTGGTGGATATTTTAGCCCTGAAGAATCAAAAAAATTCAAAGAGCAGATGGAAAAAAATATCATGAATCAAATGAAAAAAGATCAACAAAAAGCCCACGAAGCTTCTGAAAAGCTCAAAAAGGCTCTCGAAGGCGATGACGACATATACTAAGATTGATCAACAACTAGACAATGTGCGTCTAGATCAAGCCCTTGCGCGCTTATTTGATGGATTTTCCCGTTCATATTTTGAGCATCTAATTGAAAATGAATACGTTCTAGTCAACGGCGTTCACAAAAAAAAGCGTGAAAAAGTCAAAGCGGGCGATGAAATCGAAATCGAATTTGTCTACTCAGATGAGCTAAAATTAGAACCTGAAAATATTCCGTTAGATGTTCTTTACGAAGATGATGATATCATCGCGATCAATAAATCCAACGATATGGTAGTGCACCCTGCTCCTGGAAATCCGAAAGGCACTCTTGTCTCTGCCCTACTCTTTCGCCTAAAATCCTTACCTCTCATCGATAATGCTCCTTTAAGACCTGGAATCGTCCACCGCCTTGATAAAGAAACATCAGGAGTAATACTTGTTGCAAAAACAGAAAGAGCGCACTGGAAATTAGGCGAACTCTTCCAAAATCGCCTGATGGAAAAGACCTACATTGCTGTCTGTATAGGGAATGTAAAAGATCAAAAAATCACCTTGCCTATCGGAAGACATCCCACAAAAAGAAAAGAGATGGCCATCGTTGAATCAGGCAAAGCCGCTGAGACAACCATCATCAATTTAAAGACCAACGGCGCTTTTTCATTAGTGGAGGCTCGTCCTCGCACAGGAAGAACGCACCAAATCAGAGTGCATCTCAAAGCTGTGGGCCACCCTATTTTAGGCGACTCTGTGTATGGATCAAAATCCTTAAATGAAGAGCTTAGCGAAGCAAAACAACTACTTCATGCTTACAAAATCTCTTTCATACATCCATTTTTAAACACACCTATTTGCATACAAGCGCCTCTGCCTAATGCCATTACATCATGGCAACAAAAATTATAGCGAAATATCTTTAGCTTCATTATCCTAAGTCCATGTCCGGAAACCACCAACAAGGAACGAAACATGAAAGAATTTGTCGGATACATCGTAAAAAATCTCGTAGATAATCCTGACCTAGTTACTATTAAAGAGATCGGGGGAACTAACGTACGTATTCTTGAACTTAGCGTTGCTAAATCAGATATTGGTAAAATCATCGGGAAAAAAGGAAAGACCATCAACTCTGTAAGAAATCTTCTTCAGTCAGTAGCTAGCCGCAACGGTATCCGCGTTAACCTCGAAATCCTTGAGGAAGGACAAGAAGGACAAAAATCTCACGATCATAAATCAGAAGATTGATATCTCCTCTTACTGTTTGTGGGAGTCATACCTTCCACAAACAGGATCAAAAAACAAGACAGGGTAATTCTGCCAATCCTGAAAATCAAAATGCCACCACTCCGTTGCAAGACCGATAAAACCCTCTTCTTTCATCACTTTTTCTAAAAGCCTTGTGTGGAGCTCTTTTAGCGGATCTTCAGACACATAAATTCTGTGCGCTCTATCAGAAAACTCATCAAATGGAGTTGGCATATCTAATTCGCGCCCCTCTTTATCCACAAGCGTCACATCGACAGCAGTTCCTCTTGTGTGCCTGCCTCCCATCGAAGGAGGTGCTACATAACGGTCATCTTGCACGATTTCCCAAAAAAGCTCTTGTACGCTGAAAGGACGATATCCATCCCAAATCTTCAAACCCATTCCCAATGTTTCAAGTCGGTCTTGCACCCTTGAAAGCGCTTTTGCAACCGGCTCTAAAACCAAGCAGACATCAAAATTGTATACAGCTCTACCGACGAAATTGTTTGCTGTTGCATAGCGCAAATCAACAACAATTCTTGGATCTACAGGGACTAATTCCATGGCAAGCAGGGGGTAATTTTTGCTTTTCTAGAGTTAATAGAAGTAGGATCTACTTTGATCACAAGCAAAGAAGCTTTTTCTTTGGCAAATTCTTCGATCTTTATTAAAGGCCTTTTTGCCGCTCCTTCTACCAAACGGCGAAACTCTTCTCTTCTTGGTCCATACACGCTAACTTCAATATCCATATCCTTCATCGAGGATAAAGCGAAAAACTCTTGCAAGAAGTACTTTAGATGGAGCGCACCTTTTTTACTTTCTTGCGGATACCAGCAGCAAAGAACATCTTTGTGCTCATAACGATCTGATTTACCCAAATGGAGCTCTTCTGCTGATATGAGCGTTGTCACCATAAAAAGATGCATATCGATTTTTTCATCTTTACGGTAGATCTCTTCCGCTCTTTGGACAAAAAGAGAGTAAATTCTATTGCGATGCCGCTCGAGTGTTGGGATATTTGGACAATAGATTTTAAACTGCCCAACTGAAGCGCATCCATTTTGCGTTTTTGTATCTTGGAATAAAGCGTTATCGAGCTCTTCGATCGTCTTTTCGATCAAAAGCTCTTTTCCTTTATACACTTTGTGATAAAGAGAGTAGAGATCTTCGTTCTTTTGCAGCTTTTTAGTCGCATTTTTTACAAAATCCCCATCGCGGGCAATATCATCAAAGTGGATCACTTCCACCTCTTTTTTACTGAAAAGAGATTTGAGTCTATTTACTAGCGATGCAACACATTCAACATCTAAAAGAGTCGTCTTTGTCAAAAAGTCGGTATCATCTAAAATTGCATAGAGGAAGTGTAAATACTCGACAAATTCTCTTTCTATGCTGACAAAATAAGGACTGTTTTCATTGATAAGACTTTTTCTCAAAAGCAATCTCTGCATTACACGGAGTGTAGAAGCGGTTGCTTTCTTTTTCATTTCCTCTTGAAGCTCTTTTTCAATGAGCTCTTTACTCATCAAATGATCGCTATAACGATCATTGATCTTCATCGCAAGATCTGCCACTATTACGTTGCATGACTGCACATCAGAGATTACAAATCTTGCAGCTTTTGGCGTTTTCATATCTACGCGGTGGTGATCTAAAAGACTGATTGGCGTGATATATGAAGGGATCTCTGCTTCATCAAAGTTGCCGAAATCTCGTAAAGATGCCGTTCCAAGAACACTTTTTTGCAGTGTAGAAGCATAAACAGCTCCCATGACAGAGTACTTGCCGGTAGGCTCACGATAGTTTACCGTCATGTGGCTATAGTTTTTCATCTGCTCTTGGATATCAGATAGCTCTGTTTGGTGGCTTAAGTAGTGTGGATTGTGCTCAAAGACTTTACGTTTGATATCAAGGGCGCATCCAAGTGTGTCTACATAACGTCTAAATTCACTAAATGCTTCCGTGAGCGAGAATAAAATTTTATCCAATAGAGCAAAGATCTGCGGGCGATTTTCAATAATCAACCCTTTTTGATCAAATATTGTAGACGAATGGAGGCTTTCTAGCTCTTTTTTGAATTTGTTGAAACCATCCAAGCCAAAAGCGCTAACTCCTTTTGCAAATTGATCAAAAGTAGCCGACTCCCCTGCTTCGATTAAAAGAACCTCTTTCATGAATGCATCAATATAAAAGCAGTTGGCATCATTCATTTCATAATCGGTCAGACATCGACTCAAGATCTCTTTAAGCTCAGTCTCTACATCTTTTTTAGTCAAATTACTCTTTGCAAAAATCGCAATCAATTTTTGATGGATAAAGCTTTCAACATGGCGAAGATATTCATTGAACACGTAGATCAAACCACGCACAGTATCAAGATCAACCGCTCTCCAGTCCCCTAAGTAATTTCCTGCATCATCGACTAAAATCACCGCATGTGAGCTTCTTTCATGCTCAATTCCGTACGATTTTTCCCCAAGCGTCTTTTTGACAATACCTTTTTGTGTCATAAGATCAAGAGCTGTGACCCGTATGCCGCGGCGAAGGCTTGCTAAAACCTGAAAGGTGTTGGATCCAAAAATACGGTGGAACAAAAGATCCATTTCTATCGGGTTGTCTGGCAGCCTTTCGGGAACAATCCAGTGGTGAAGACCTTCTGCTACTTTAGCAGCAAAAGCATCTACAAAACCCCAATAAGAAGCGACCGTAGTATCGATATCAGGAGAAAAATGAGCTAGTACAAAGTGAGATCCTGGATGTTGCTTATCTAAACCGATGGGAAAATAGGTCTGGTAATCATCTCTTTGAAGATACTTTCCAGCGATCTTACCCCGTATTTTGAAATTTTCTTCAAACGAAAGCCCAGAGTACTGGTTCAGCCAGAATTCAAAACTGACAAAGTTGTATGTCGGTAAAAGCAGCTGCACCCTAGAAATGTAATCAACCACAGCAGGTAGAAGAAAACAAGGGGTGCTGTGCTCTGCTATTAACTCGCAAAGTTTTTTAGAGACTCTGTCATGCTTTTGAAAAATAGGAAGATCTCTAAATTCCGGTAAATGGAAAAGGGCAAAAACTTCTTCTATTTCAGGAAAAGAGGATGAAAGGAATTCTACATCTCCTAAGAGAGATCCTTTGAATTCTATAAAAGAAGCCGCTTGTTTTTTGCTTATCATGGCGACACCCTAAGGATATCGGACTGGGCAGGACTCGAACCTGCGACCATCCGCTTAGAAGGCGGATGCTCTATCCACTGAGCTACCAGTCCAAATTTCCCTAGAGTATACTTAATCGTCTTACGATTTTCAAGCGATATTTCAAGAATATCAGATTTATACCAATTCCTCCCCTTTTATCGAATCTTCTATAAATAGGCCATGAGGTGTTTCCAATCTTTGACCTTCGCTCTTAACAGATTCATTATTAGTTATTTCTAAGCGCATTCCCGGTATTGCGATAGAAATACCCCCATCTAAGACTTTTTGATACTGCTCAGCAGCAAATGCCAAAATTTCCTCGCCTGAGCCCTTTAAACCAGAAGCAGCTATTGCACCTTGTATAAATAGTCCCTGAGGCGTTCCGAGCTTTTCATCTTGGGCTACAACAGATCCATGATTAGGAAATTCCAAGTGGATTCCAGGCGTTACTGTTGGCGAGTCTCCGCTAGAGGCTTTTTGACACTGCATAGCGACATATGCCAAAATCTCCTCTCTGGAGCCTTTGCTATTGGAAACAGAATTTGTTCTTTGAAGCCCGCCGGGACTTAAAGCCACCTTTGCTATTGGTGTCATCATTTTTTCATCTCCTGAAGAATCTATATTGATATCAGGCTCGCTATCGGTCTCTGAGCGATTGCCGTGAGAAGAGTCTTCGCGAAAATTTGGCTCACAAACCTCTATATATCTTTTTTTCACGCAACATGCCATGCTTGATGAACTGCTAGGTCCTTTTTGTCTTCTAACTCTATCGCTTGAAATTTTTGTTTGCCTACGAAGCTCTTTTAACTCCACCTCCTCCTCTTTTTGGAATAAAGTCGTTGCTGCAAAATGGCTTTTAGATGCAGCTTTTACTTCTACAGCGCCCCCAATATCTTTAAATGGATCTGATTGTTTACATGAGTCAATGGCTTGTTTAACCACTTCAGGAGAAAGATATTCTTGTGTATCTTCAATCGATTTGAGCGTTGTCATAAGAGCCTCGATGCCCTCTATGAAGCCTTTGCCCTCCTTAACCTTCAAAAGAAGCTGACGGTCGATCTCTAAATCAATAGCCTTACTAGTATTGAATTTATTGATTTTTGAAATGATTGGACCTAATACAATGATGAGTCCTGTAATCCAGATTACTTGTATATTTTGCTGGTTTTGTAAATTAAAAATTACAAAGCTAATTCCACTTACGATGGTGACGATAGTCTCGACAACAGAGTAAAAAAGAAGCTCAGTTTCGTAAGAACAATTTCTCACTTTAGGATCCGTTATATTTGCCATATCATTCGCATAGCGGTAAAGAACCTTTAGATCCTTAACCCCCTGACTCAATATTTGATTGATCGAAACAAAACTCAATTTTTGCTTATCATTCGGCCCTGTTTCTAACATGTCATTGACCGTGTCTAACGCGCTATTGAGATTGTAATGAACGCGATTCCACTTTTTTAATAATAAAGTGAGATCCCCTGGATCGGATATGGTGCTGTGATTTGATCCTGTAGCTAATGCTTCATCATCTTTAGAGCTTGGAGGGGGCGTAGTTCTCTCTACTACTCTCACTATTTCATCAGCCAAATCAGAATAAGGGCTCAAATTACGCACATCTATTTTTGTTAGATTGCAAATCTGAGCCATAGCGATTTCAGGATTGATGAGATCGCAGTATTCTTCTGGTATAGCTCCACATAGGCGAATCCCTTTGCGAATATTTTTTGCGTTCATCTCCCTTTCTCCTTTCCGAAGGGCCTCAAAAAGCCCAAAGAGCTTAACCATAGTTTTAGCTCTTTCTAATCCGCAAAGACGGGCTTTAAGATCTCGAAGCTCAGTCACTTTTCTTTCTTGTACAAGCTTTTCTGCATTGGCATTATCCCCTATTTTTGACAAAATTTGCCCGCATCCTTGCACAGCCAAAGCGGCCCAGCCTATGCGACTTGTCGAAGATAAATCACCTGTTTTCATCAAGTTATTGAGTATACTCAAAACGATCGTTGTTACATCTGCTGCATATTCAACTTTCATGACTTTTAGCCCCACCCCGCAGCAGCCTATCCGTGATTGGATATTTTTTGAGCTTACCTCTTCTAAATTGATTTCTATTCTTTTGCGAAGCCTTTCCATTTTTTTGATGTGCGTTTTTAAAACTAATTGATCTGTTTGCAGATCTGCTTCTTCAGGCCTTGCATTTTTAAATGTAGAAGCTATCGCTTTTAAAGTTTTGTTAAACCCTTCTACGCAATGAGATACCTCATCTTCAAGCGGTATACAAGCATCTCTACCTATATAGTAGCTGCCATCTGAGTGCATTCTTTGTAACATACCTACTCCTTATACGTTTTGCAAAAAATTAACGTAATCTTTATGATATATACAACAAATTTTTAATGTAAGAATTTTTTAAAATGCAGAAATCTATTCGCGTTGCCCTCATCGGAGCTACAGGCAAACTGGGCTCAAAAATCGTATTAAAACTTCTTGAAAGCTCAACGATTTCATTAGAACATGCCATCGTAAGACCTAAAAGCCCACTTATCGGCAAGCCCTTAAGCACGTTTTTTCCATCTTGCCCGCTCCCTTTACTTTTTCATGCAAATTATGAAAAAATGTGCAGAGACTCTGATGTCATCATCGATGTTTCTCATCCAGATGCCCTGTCCAGATACATTCCGCATGTCCTCAGAAGTGAAAAAGCTCTAATTATAGGAGCTACAGGTTATCAAAGCTCTACTGAAAAATTGGTTGAAGAAATCTCCACCCATATTCCAATTTTACGGGCCCCTAACTTTTCATTAGGAATCCCCTTCTTGGCAAAGTTCATGCAAATTTGCGAAGAAGCTTTTCACAAAAATGCAAAGGTTACCATTGAAGAATGGCACCACAAAAATAAAAAAGATGCTCCAAGCGGCACAGCTCTTTTTCTTGCATCTAAACTCAAAACGTCTCCAGAGCTTATCTCTCATAGAGAAGATGAGATCGTAGGAGTGCATAAGATCTGTTTTGAATCAGCAAGTGAAGTGATTGAGCTAACGCATAAAGCCCTTTCAAGAGACCTTTATGCAGAAGGAGCTATCAAAGCCATCGAATTTTTGCATCAAAAACCGAAAGGTCTTTATCAAATGGCCGACTTGCTCGCTATTATGTAATTAGTATATACTGCAAGCTATGACAAACAAACTATCTTTCATTCTCGGCCCTTGCGTTCTCGAATCTGAGGCGCTTGCTTTAGAAATCGCTCATGAAGTCTCTTCATTTTGTAAAGAGCGCAATATCTCTTGGTTTTTCAAAGGAAGCTTCGATAAAGCCAACCGCTCGTCGATCAATTCCTATAGAGGCCCTGGCCTTAAAGAAGGATTAAGAATCCTTGCAAAAGTCAAAAGCACCTACCATGTACCTGTCTTGACTGACATCCACCTTCCTGAACAAGCAGAGCCTGTCGCAGAAGTTTGTGATGTCTTACAAATCCCTGCATTTTTGTGTAGACAAACAGATCTGCTTGTCGAAGCTGGAAAGACCGGAAAAACGATAAATATCAAAAAAGGGCAATTTGTTGCACCTAAAGACATGATCCATGCAGTAAGAAAAATAGAGAGTACCAACAATAAAAAAATCATACTTACTGATCGAGGCGCAAGTTTTGGCTACAACAATCTCGTAAGTGATTTTAGATCTATTCCGATCATGCAAGAATTTGGATATCCCGTATGCTATGATGGAACACACTCTGTTCAACTTCCAGGGACCAATGGAGAGACTACCGGAGGAGATCGCAGATTCATTTTTCCTTTAGTCAAAGCTGCTGTTGCTGCTGGGGCTGATATGATCTTTTTAGAAACGCATCCTGAGCCTGAAAAAGCAAAAAGTGATGCGACCAATATGCTCAATCTAGATTGTCTTCCTAAACTTCTTGATCAATGCCTTAGCATTTACGAAGCTACAAGGAGCGTATGAAGCTTTTTGCTCTTTTCGCTTTGATGATCTTTTTTACAGTTTTGCACTTTACTCTTTTTCCTGTAGATCCAAAAAAAATTGAGACTCTTGAATCGGTAAGTGTAAAAAGCTCCCCGTTATCTTCTTCAAGCGAGCATGAGCGCATCGGTGTTGAACGTATTTTGCTCCAAACGCAAAATCAAGAACGTGTGATGTATCAAGTGCATTATCCATCGGCACTTCTACAGTTTAGACCTGATATTGATGAAATATTGGAGAAGGTCAACCATTTTGAGCTCTCTTATTGTGAAGGCGGACAAAAGCGCTATCTTCGCGGAGAAAAAGCTATTTACGACTTTAAAAAACAAACCCTATTTGCAGACCACTTCCATTTGTCCATTTATGATGGCAATGACTTTATATTCGATGGACTTGGATCAAATTTACGTTTCTACTTTCAGGAGCTTAGCCCCTGTTTTTCTATCAAAAATTTCACTGCCCACTTGAATCTGGAGGAAAAATGACCTTACTTATATGCACACTTGCTGCCCTGATCGCATCTGATGAAGCTTCACTTGCTTCAAATTTATTAACTCTCAAAGGAAACGTTTCCATTTCCCATCCACTTGGCCATTTTGAGGCTCAAGAAGTTTTAGTAGAAAAAGCCCCTAATGACGAAACCAAACTCTCTCACGCCTTTTTGGAAAAAGCGGTCAAAATTTCCCTTTCTGAGAGTCGTATTGTCGAGTGTGATAAAGCTGACGTAGATTTTAATAAACTTAGCGCAACACTAAATGCAGAAGAAGACCATCTTGTCCAAATTTCTGATCTAAAACAAGATGTCTGTTTAAAAGCAAAAAATGTAGAGTGCCATTTTTCTTCTGAAAAAGGGAAAAACATCCAAACCATTTCAGGGAAAACCAATGTTGAGCTCTCTATCGGCAATCTCTATCAAATTTTTGCGGAAAAAGTACAATATCTTTCCGATGGAACGCTCCACTTTTTTAGCGATCAAGAAGGTGGATCTTGCACTGTAAAAACACCAAAAGACACCTTCATCGCAACCAAAATATCTTACGACACCGAAAGTAAAACTTTTGCTCTTGATGATCTTGGCGCGGTAATACATGGATACAGATTGCAAGCTAAACACACCCTTTTTTCAAGAGAAGAAAATAAAATTACTTTAGATCAAGGAGCGCGTATTGAGCATCCTGAACTAGGCTTTGCTGCAGTTCCTGGTATCGTAGAACTATTTTTAGATAAAGAGCAGCGCATAACACAATTTGCTTTAACCGGAACTGAAAATAGCCCGATCGATTTTACAAACGAAACATTGCATCTTAGTGCAGAAAAATTGATCATAGCTTTTGATCAAGAAACAGGCAAAAGCTCTGTAAAAGGTGAGGGAGTAGTTAAAGTAACCTTGCCAACCAAACTTAACTGGAAGGAAGACCTTGTCACCACACTCATCCCCTTGCCCCTTACTTGAAGTACGCAACGTTAGCAAAAATTTCACTAAAGGCGTAGTTCTTGGGGGATTTTCTCTAACCATTTTTCCAAGTGAAGTTGTTGGATTGCTCGGCCCAAACGGTGCGGGCAAAACAACACTATTCCATACGATCATGGGCCTTTTACGCCAAGATAAAGGCTCGATATTTTTTAATGGCTCCGACATCTCCTCCCTTGCAGTACATCAAAGGGCTAAAAAAGGGCTAGGGTATCTTTCCCAAGAGCCTTCAATTTTTAGAGACTTGAGCGTTGAAAAAAATATTTTATGCATCCTTGAAATGCTCAATCTATCTAAAGAAGAAAAACAAGCAAGGCTCAAAAACGCCCTAGAAGAGCTCTCTTTAACGGAACTCAAAAACAGAAAGGCTGCCAGCTTATCCGGTGGTGAAAAAAGAAGAGTAGAGATCGCTAAAGCTTTAGTCACTAACCCTTCTTTACTTTTACTCGACGAACCGTTTGCCAACGTCGATCCCATTACGATTGCAGATGTAAAAAAGACGATTCAATATCTGAAAGAAAAAGGGATAAGCGTTTTAGTTACTGATCATAATGCAAGAGAGATTTTTTCATGCGTAGATCGCACCTATTTGATTCGCAAAGGCTTGCTTCTAGCTGAAGGAAGAACTGACGAGCTTGTAGCTAACCCTGTGGTAAGACAAGAATACCTTGGTGAATCCTTTACTCTCTAAAATTCATGCATTAAAAGTTTAAAAAGAATTTTTTAAGAAGTCTATTGACTCTTTTTTCCCAATTTCCAAGTCTAAAATTAACCATGCATTGGAGAGATCTATGGGGAAAAAAGAAAAAATTAAGACAAAGTCACCGTATACTGAAGAAGTTAAGAATAGATTGTTGATCACTCAGCAAGAAAACACCCGCTTTTTGGGGACAGCTGACCATGTTGCAAACATCGCTAGTGCGATTGTCATCCCTTTGGGCTTAACAAACAGCCACTTGCAAAAGATGCACTCTTATTCTCATTCCGTGAAAGAGCATGCCCAAGAAAAGCCGCTAAAAAATTCACCTTTAGCTGCTTCGATTCGCAAATTAGAAAATGGGGTAAACAAGCTAAAAGCTGAGGTTTTAGCAAACAAAAAACTTCAATCTTCTGTAAAAGAGAGGCTTGCTAAAGAGCTTGAAAAAACTTTTGCTTCCCTTCAAGAAAAAGCCGCTTTGCTAACTAGCGATCTACAAAAAGCTAAGATCGATAGACTATTGCAAAAATGTGAAGCTTTAACCTCAGAAGCAAAAAACCACAGCGCAGAGAACCTCAAACAAAAGATAAAAGCGCTAGAAACAGATCTGCCCTTTTTTGCTACTCAGTGTGATAGCAAGGTTTATAAAAAGTTTGCTTCACTCACGAAGTGTTTATTTACCAAAACTAGCGGGAAATTGGGAAAACGGCACTTTAGCTACAGGAAGTAACTGCTTTTCAATTGCCTCATAGACAAGTTCTACACTGAGCTCATTCATGCAATCGCTCATTTGCGTATTGCCGCAACCTTCTTGATCACAACCTCGGCAAGCTAGCGGCATTCCCACAATGAGCGCATGTGGATTTCTCCAAGGACCCCATGTTTTTTCACAAGAAGGGCCAAATAAAGCCACCGTCTTCGCTTTCACAGCTGAGGCTATATGAAGAGGAACAGAATCTAAACAGACTAACAATTTAGCAAAATCAATCAATACTCCCAGCTCTTTGAGTGAAGTTTTGCCTGCAAAATTGGCTATTTTGCTTTGATCATCTCCTACGATATGCAAAATACGGTCGATATATAAAAGCTCTTGCTGCGAAAAGCCTCCGGAAAGGGCTACTTTTTCATTTCGCTCTAAAAGATTTTTAATGATTTCAGCCCATTTCTCTTCGGTCCAATTTTTATAACAAGCGCGAGAAACAGGATGAATAAGAACATATCCACCTTCTTCTAGACCTGCTTGCTCTAAAAGAGCATTAGCTACTGCTTTTTCTTTAAAAGAAAATTGCATGACAAGATCACGCGCTTGCCAAGAGGGATGAATTCCTAAAATTCTGAGTGTGTCCAAATTTCTTTCAACAGTATGCCTTTTAGTATCACTCCATTTCACTAAGTGGGTATAGAGATGTTTTTGGCCTGCCATCCCTTTATCTGTTTCAAATCCTACTCGATAGCGCGCTTTAGCAACTCTTGAAGCAATCGCTCCTCTATCCCCTCTTGTCAAATTGATAGTTAAATCGTAGCCTCTATGCAAAATGGCTTTCATTTGAGCTGCTTCTTGCTTGATTCTTTGCCAAGAAGAAAGCTCCTTCCAATCTTGATCGTAGGCGAAAAAATCTCTTATCGCAGGATGCCCTTCTAAGATGGGTAAAGTATTTTTATACAAATACGCATCGATATTTGCGTAGGGGAAAGCTTCTTTCAATGCAGAAAAAACAGGGGAACTAAGAAGAACATCGCCGTGATATTTAAAAATCACAACCAAAATATTTTTTACTTCAAGTGGGGATATTTGCTGGCTCATAACGATAAATTAGCACGCTATGACGAAAATTTCATAGAAAATTATTCGGATGCTTGTTAGCCTATTTTGCAAAAGCCCAAGAGGAATCTATGCAAACGCAAAAAACATTAGGGATCATAAAACCAGACGCAGTAGAAAAAAGTCACATCGGCGAAATCCTTGACAGGATTGAAAAAAACGGACTTTGCATCATCGCGATGAAAATGAAAACCCTTTCTCAAGCTGAAGCAGCAGAGTTCTATGACATCCATAAAGAAAGACCATTTTTTAACGATCTCGTGAGCTTTATGAGCTCTGGACCTGTTGTAATCATGGCTCTAGAAGGTGTTGACGCTGTACACCGCTACAGACAAATCATGGGTGCTACAAACCCGCAAAACGCAGCTCCAGGAACAATCCGCGCTGATTTTGCAGAATCTATCGATCACAATGCTGTGCATGGATCTGATTCTACTGAAACAGCAGCTAGAGAGCTCAAATTCTTCTTCAATGAAGATGAGATTTGTCCAAGATTAGTGACACAGGACCGTCATTAATATATTCGACTTGCATGTGCGCCGCAAATTGCCCTTGCTGCACTCTTGACTCTCCAATCAGAGCCTTTAGTGCAGAAAGAAACTTTTCATAAAGATTCTTTGCAACTTCCGGCGGCGCAGCTTCTATAAAAGAAGGCCTTCTTCCCTTCAAGCCGTTGCCGTACAAAGTGAATTGGGAAATCACCAGCACTTCCCCATAAACATCTTCAAGAGATAAATTCATCTTACCTTCCTCATCTTCAAAAAGACGAAGATCTACAACTTTATTTGCTAGGAAATTGGCATCTTCTTCTTGATCTTTGTGATGGATCCCTATGTAGACAAGTAGCCCTTTTTTGATCTTTCCGACTACTTTATTTTCAACACAGACTTCTGCCTTTGACACTTTTTGGATTAAGATTTTCATTCTTAAATATTAGCATGATTGCATTAAATAGCAATCTTGTTTAAATTATTACCCGCTTAAACGGGATTCAATATGCAAATTATAGAAATATTACAAAATGAAATTGAAAAATACTGCCACAATCAGACACCACCACCTATCCAAGAACATATCGTTGCCTCCGCTCATTTAGCGAAAAAAATTTTTAGCGAGCAGTTTACACCAAATAATTGCACGGAAACTACCCTAAAACAATTCATTCACGATATCAGCTTTCATAATATCCAATACGCCTGTGCCCATGGATTCCCTTTTGCTTTCATCGACTGCGAATTTATAGAAAGTGTCATATCAAGAGTAATAAAAGATGGTAAATCACTTCTTTACAGAATTTTTTCTCATGTAGATGTAATTGAAGAATCCATTTTAAATGAAAAATACACATCTCTTATCACTAGCCTATCGACAGAACTCATAGCAAAAACCTGCCGAGATCTCTATTCTGCTTACAGATTCAACAGTGATCTGCGTGCTGGCTACTACTATTTATGGTTATTTAAAACAGCGACTAAAATAGATTTTAAGATACCAGCTCAAATAGAAGTGGATACAATAGAGAATCTCTTAATTGAAATTTGCGACCAAGCAACTTCTGAAGAATTGTATATCAAAATTAGTGAAATACTTAGTTTCACCCCATTTTCTTACTATAAACCTAATCTTAAAGAAGCTGTTTTTGATTTTTTATCAGCAACTTTGCGCGAAATTAGCGTGAACGACTGGCCATCAAAAATGGAACTTTTTATGAGATTTTTATTTTTGATTCCACTAGAAAAACAAAGAGTACTTCTTATTGACCTTTTCAATGGAGAGTGCCCCGAAACAACTGAAGCTTCAGAACTGATCTTACAAATATTGCAAGCATCGTCCCCTAAAGAAAAAACGAAACTTGCCTATCTTCTTGAAACGATACACCCTTACTTTAGCTCATGCCTATCAGCTCTTTGCAATGCACCTTACCAACTTTTTGAAAATCAGTTGGTCTTTTCTTCAACTGAAGGGCTCCCTTCTATTAAATCTATTCATAACGTTGATCCATCAAAACAAATCTTTTTATACAAACACACTCTGCTGTTTGTAAAAACACCTGATCCTCAATTTGATCCTCTTCCTTATATCGTTGCTTACGATACTCTCACAGAAAAAATTCTCTACTGGTTTTCGATGCCCGATTTACCAGCAATAGAGCTCTCTTTATCAGGAAATCGATTGATTATCCGCTCATCTTCCCATTTTTATGTCGATGTACTGAATGTTGAAACTGGAGAAATCGAAAATAGCTCATTTCGTGAAATCTGCCGTGCAGCCCCAAAAGGATTTTATCTGAACGATGAAAACACTCTTTTTACCCAATCGAAAAATGCTGTTTCTGTGTTCAAAAAAGAGCAAAAAATTGCTGAATGTTTCTTTAATTCACCTCAAAAACTCCAGTCTGATCTCTTTCAGCTTTTACCCTTAAATGAATATTGCGGTATTTCTAGAAAAATCACCTTTAGCAATAAAAAAGTACGTGAAGAATTCCATGTATTCAGCAATAAAGGAAGAATTCTTACAATACCAAATTGTCTAGATGCGATGATTATTGATAATTATCTTTACTCTATTGAATCCACTGGTATAGAAAACACAACAGCACTTAGCGTTCGCGATTTCAATCATGATGCTCCAAGACTAGATACTGCTAAAAGAGTCATCTGCATCAAAGCTAGCCATCTTTCTTTTGCAAAAATGCCCTTAAACGCCTCTAGTATCATTCTTGTGTCAGAAGATCCCATCAGAAAGGAAAAACGACTTGTATTTGTAAATAGCGTAACGGGAGTATCCATCATGGATGCAAGAACTTTTACCCACTTTAGCTTTGATCTAATGACAGATAAGATATGGCTTTGGCATAGCAAATCCCACAACCTCTATCAAACCGATCGGCAAAAAAGCTTTATTTTTCCTGTATCATTAGCTTCAGACAATCTCTCTCAACTTCAAGCTGCAAATGGGTCTTTATTTGTTTTATCTCCTAAGTAAAAACAAATTATGTCTCTCTTTGATACTGAGGTGCTAAGCGGTTTTTGGAAAAAACAATTTGCCAAAGTTGGCAATCTCTTGCTCGAAAAGCTGCTGCGCATCCTAAAAGATAATAGTTCCACATCCTAAAAAATGTGGGGCTATAATCTTGAGACAACATATTCCAGTTTTGATTGAAATTTGCGTGCCAGGCCATTAGGGTTTTATCGTAATCAGGGCCAAAATTATGCCAATCTTCCATGATAAACCGATTTTCAGATGCAGTTGCAATCTGTGCTATTGAAGGAAGCACTCCGCCCGGAAAAATATATTTTCTAATCCAAGGATCGCATGCATCAGATGACTCATTTTTTCCTATAGTGTGAAGCAAAAATAGTCCGCCATCTTTTAGCACTCTGTCTGCTACTTGCATGAACTCATCGTAATTTTTTGGGCCTACATGTTCAAACATCCCTATAGAAACAACGCGGTCAAAAGATCCTTGTAAATCTCTATAGTCTTGTATACGGATTTCTACATCGAGATTCGCGCAAAGTTTTTTAGCATACGCCGCTTGATTTTCTGAAAGTGTGATACCTAAAACTGAAACCTTGTACTTTTCGGCTGCATATTTAGCAAACCCACCAAATCCACAGCCGATGTCGACGATCTTCATCCCTTTTTCTAGTTTCAATTTACGGCAGATGAGATCATATTTTGCATATTGAGCTTCATCAAGATTTTTGGCATTTTTCCAGTAACCGCAGCTATAAGCCATGCTTGGACCTAACATTTTTTCATATAGCTGGTTTCCGAGATTGTAATGGATATCGATAACTTCTTTGGACAATGATTTGCTTTGTAGATTGAAAAGCTTAGCTTGCATGTATTGCAAAGCCCGCTGCCATTTGGAAGTATCTTCAATTTTAGCAGTCAAAATTTTGTAAATGAACTGATCTACTCTTTTTGCATCCCACATATTTGCCATGTAGGTTTCTCCAAGGCCAAGAGATCCGTTGGCTAGTACTTCAGGATAAAATGCTTCATCATAAACGGTAATATCGTATGGCTTTTTACCATCTATCTCAATTCCCGCTTCTTTAAGAATTTCTGTAACAGCTGATTTAGCAGAAGTATTTCCACTTTTACCCCACCATATTAAAGCTACTGAAGCACAAAGTAGAACAAAGAGCACTTTTTTCATAAATTTTTCTCTAGACGATCAAGTTCTTGTTTTAACTCCATAGGAGTCCTTGGCTCTAATGTAGAAAAATATTTTTTTGCATCAAGAAGATTTTTCTTTTCAGCCGCATGACCTACGAAAAACAATTCATCTAGAGCTTCTTTAGAGATCTCTAATCCTTCAAAAGCGCTGATTTCAGGAATCTTTCCTATCGGTGTCGATATCGCTTTACAATCAGATCCTATTCTTTCAAAAATCCAGCGCAATATCCGGACATTTTCAGAAAATCCCGGCCAAAGATATCCACCATCCTTAGATTTTCTAAACCAATTCACTTGGTATATTTTAGGCAAATAGTTGGGATGTATTTTTTTTCCCATATCTAGCCAATGTTGAAAATAATCTCCCATATGATAGCCGCAAAAAGGAAGCATAGCAAAAGGATCTCTTCGAATATCTCCGACACTTCCTTCAGCAGCTGCTGTTTTTTCTGAAGACAGATTAGCCCCAAAAAACACCCCATGCGTCCAATTATCCGCTTCTAATACCAAAGGGACATCAAAAGCTCGCCTGCCGCCAAAAATGATTGCATCGATTCTTACTCCTTTGGGATCATCATAGTGACTATCAAGAATTGGACACTGTTTTACAGCTACTGTGAATCGAGAATTTGGATGGGCTGCAAGCTCTTTTCGATCCCAAATGTTTCCCTTCCAATCAATGATTGTTCCACTAGGAGGCTCTTTTGTCATCCCCTCCCACCAAACATCGCCATCCTCGGTCAGTGCTACATTCGTAAAAATCGTATTTTTTTTGATCATTTCCATGGCGTTAGGATTTGATCCATCCGAAGTGCCCGGTGCTACTCCAAAAAAACCATTTTCTGGATTGATGGCATATAAAGCCCCATCTTCTCCAACATGAAGCCAAGCAATGTCATCTCCTACACATTCAACCTTCCAGCCACTTAAGCATGATTTGACAAGCGCTAGATTCGTTTTGCCGCATGCACTAGGAAAAGCCGCCGCTACATACCGTTTTACCCCTTGAGGATTTGAAAGAGCTAAGATCAGCATATGCTCAGCCATCCATCCTTCATCTCTACCAAGCACGGATGCAATTCTTAGCGCTAAACATTTTTTCCCAAGCAGCGCGTTGCCCCCATACCCACTGCCATAAGACCAAATTTCTCTTGTTTCAGGAAAATGAACAATCCATTTTTCTTTGTTGCAAGGCCACGGAGAATCTTTTTCGCCTGCCTCTAAAGGGCGGCCAACAGAGTGGATGCAGGGAATGAAGGGTTTATCTAGAAATTCATGACTGACTTTAGTCATGATTGTCATCGAATAGGCTACATAGGGAGAATCTGTGATTTGGATGCCGATTTTTGCTGCTTGTGAATCTTTTGGTCCCATGCAAAATGGGATCACATACATCCTTCTACCTTTCATACAGCCATGAAACAAGCTTTTAAGATGGGCTTTCATCTCGACAGGATCCTTACAATTATTTGAAGGTCCTGCATCTTCTTGTTTATTAGAACAAATGAAAGTTCTTTTTTCTATGCGAGCAACATCGTCTGGGTCAGAGCGGGCAAGAAAACTACCCGGCCTTTTGTCTTGATTAAGAGCGATGAATGTGCCATTTTGAACCAAAAGGTCCGCCAGCTCTTTTTGCTCTTCTGAAGATCCGTTGCAAATATAGACGTCGCTTGGCAAAAAATGCCTAGCGCTGTCTTGAATGAACTCCCTCAACTATACTCCTAACTAAGTTAAGGAGCGGCAAAATGTCTTCGTTTTTTGAAACGATCGATGTACTCTAATGCCTTTCCCGTTCCTAGACATACCGCAAGAAGAGGA
>VGMA01000002.1 GCA_016866575.1 Chlamydiota bacterium | reverse complement strand
CTTTATATCTTAACAAAGATATAGTTCCAGACTATCAACATGTAATTGCCTATCCTAGCGTGAAAGAGGGGCTTTTTGGTGTTGCTTTTTCTTCAGAAGATCGAAAGCTATTTGAAAAAGATCCTTCCTATTTTGCAAATTTATACAGAAAATCTGATTTGCAGAAATGGATCAAAGAAGAGCCAGAGATTAGTTCAAGAGAGTTTTTGGCTAAATGGCCAAATCATCACCATGATGATAGTGCCCTAATTGCTTGCAGAAATATCAAGCAAGTCGCGCACATCTATGATGTCACAAGTCTAGGATCTGAGTTTTTTGCTAAAGAAGCGCTTGATATGTTTATCAAGCAAGAACCTTTTGTGAACTGCTTAAAGAAAACACAAGAGCAAGTGGTTGCTGAAGCTTTCTAGATTTGCTATAGTTAAGTCTATGGTGCAACTAGAGACTTTACTAGCTCGAGATGATGAAGATCTAGAAACATACAAAAAACGGCTAGAGTCAAGAGTTAGGGTCTTTAACGACCCTAACTATAAAAAAATCACAGATATCGTCGATAGAGAATGCATTGAAAAGCTCTATCAATTCTCTCCAGATCTCATCGCTGTTACTTTTGCTAAAGAGCATCTACCTTTTTGGCATCCTGCTGTTACTGTGATTGATGAATCAGGCTTTGCTTTCATAGAAATGCAAAAAAGCTTTGAGTCTACAAGAGTGTTTTTGGGCTATGGCATAGAAGAGGTCTTAGCTCATGAAGCTTTACATGTCTTTCGAGCAGATCTCTCAGGCGATCGCTTTGAAGAGATTTTGGCTTATCAGAGCTCTAATAGCTCATTTCGAAGAAGACTAGGGCCTATTTTTCGCTTTATGTGGGAGCCTTGGCTTTTCTTTTTGACCTTAATTCCCCCTTTTTTATCCCTTTGGGGAATGCTCTTTCCTGTTTTATTTTTCCTTTGGCGTGGGGTGATTTTACAAAGAGATATGAAAATATTTCAGCGGGCCTTAAAGCAAACAAGAAGTCTAGGTGCTTTAGTTAGAATGACTGAAGAGGAGATTATTCTTTTTGGGACTAAAGAAAACAAAGTATTAAAACAGTTCATTCAAAAACAAAATTCTTTACGCTGGCAACAAATTAAGAAATTTATTATAGCGAGGTAATGAACTGGAATGCACTACATAAACTAGGTTTAGCTTTTTTAATTTTTTTATTGCCTCTTTTTATAGTAGCAAATTTTTCGGTGCTTCGTTCAAAAAAAGATATCGCTTCTACTTTTTCTACAGCTTTTTTAGATGAATCGCCAATCGAAGTAGATAAGTCATTTGTTTTGATCCTTTGCGTTGAATCAAAGGTGAGTGAAAAGACTCTCAGTTCAATTTTTGAACAAAATTACGAGAATTTTCGCATCATTTTGATCGACAGTTCAAATGATCTTGAAGTAATTCAAGGGATCTATCATGTAGCCTATCGCTACAGTAAAGAGCACATCATATCGATTTTAAAAGCTCAAGACGATAGTCTCTACCATGCGGTGCATAGCTGTAGAGATGATGAGATCGTTTTGCAAATGGAGCATGATGATTGGCTATTACATAACAACGTATTAGAAAGAATCAATCAAGTCTACGCAAACGATCAGGTATGGCTCACGTATAGTCAATATGTTGAGTACCCATCTTGGCGAAAAGGGAATGTGCGCCCTTTTATGAAAAAGACGTTGAAAAAAGCTTCAATTCTAGACTTCCCTTGGGTCAACTCACCTTTCAAAACCTATTATGCAGGTGTGTTCAAAAAAGCAGACTCTGTAGTTTCTTTAATAGAGATGTCAGAAAAGCATATCCGTTTTATCGATGATGCTTTGTATGTTCATCCTAAAAAGTGATCTATGCCAAACGCATATTTGTTTTTGCTGTTGAGTGCTTTAGTCAATATTATAGGAAGCTTTGCTTATGTAAAAGACACCTTAATTGGCAAAACTCGTCCTAATCGTATTTCTTGGTTTCTTTGGTTTTTCTTCCCTTTTATTGCATCGATTATGGCTTTAGAAAACAGGCAAGATTTAGTTAGCGTCATCCGTATTTTTCTTGCGGGATTTTTACCTTTAATAGTTTTTATTGCTTCGTTTATGAATCCAAAAAGTTACTGGAAACTTAACCATTTTGATATAGGGTGTGGCTTATCTGCTATTTTTGCTTTTTTTCTTTGGCTTTTTTTTGATTCAGCCAAAATAGGTATAGCATTCGCTGTTTTAGGTGATGCCTTTGCAGGACTTCCTACTTTTATCAAAGCCTATAGATACCCAAAAACAGAGACGGGCTTTACCTACATATTAAGCCTTACGGCGGTAATTTTGCTATTACCTACTATAAATAAGTGGGATATAGAAAATGCAGCTTTCCAGATCTATTTGATTTTGGCGAATAGTTTTTTGATCTTTTCCATCTATAGAAAAAATAGATGAGATTGAATCAAAGGAGTTATTTTCTCATTCTTTTAGGCAATATTCCTAGTTCTTTGCGATATTTTGCTACAGTTCTTCTCTCGATTTGAATCCCTTGCTCTTTAAGTAGGTCACTCAATTTTGCATCAGATAAGGTGCTTTTGGTTTTGAGCAATTCAAGAAGCACAGCTTTTGCTTTTTGGGTGGAAAGTCCTTCTTGGATTGGCAAAGAAAAAAGATCGCGAAGCAAAATAGTTCCTACAGGACAATACAGGTATTTATTGCTTATAGCTCTTGTCATGCTCGATTCGCTAATTTTTAAAACTTTCGCTAAATCTTTTAGTAAAAGCGGGGGAAGATAAGGGGTTTTCCCTAATAAATAGTCGCTTATATGCACAAGAAGGTAGTTTGTGATATCGTATAAAATGGCCTTTCTTTTTTCACAAAACGGATAAAAAGGGTGGTTTTCATCAATATCAGGGGAATTGATTTCGATGATCCACTGATCTTCATAGAAAAGTAGAATATCAAAAAAGACAACGGGGGCTTCGTTTGTATCTTGCTCAATCAAAGGAATTTGCAAAGTAGCAATATCTTCTTTAATGATCAATTTGATCGTATCAACACTCTCATTGAGCTTTTTTGCTAATGTTTCATGCCTTTGATGCAAAAAATCGTCATAGTGCTCAGAAATGATTTCATAAGCTAAAGAATCTCGATCAAGCTGGATCAAGAACGCTTCTTGAAAGCAAAAGGCTCCTATCCCATTTTTGAAAGCCTCTTGGATTTTTTTAAGAGCCTTTTTGAGATCTTCAAAATGAAAAGAAAACTGCTCAGCAATACTTTCTAAAGGCTCTTTGCAAAAGCCGTTTTTGTCAAAATGTAAAAAGAGGATTTCTCCCATTTTTTCCTCTTCTTTAGAAGAGAAAACATCTCGAATATCTTCAAAAACAGAGCGTTTAGCAGCTCTTGTATCTTCTATAAAGTTGTGAGCGATACCGACATACTCTTCAAGGTCTTTACAAGAAAGAGATAAAACAAAAAGAGCTTGATGCATCTTTTGGCTTAGTTGCATCGAGTTTTTTAGCTGTATGTCTAAAGAGGGTCTCATACCCTCTTAATACAGAAATTTTGCTTAATCAGTTAGAGAAAGTTTTGCGTATTTGAGCGCTAAGGTCTTCATCTCTTTTAGATCGTAGAAATAGACATCAAGAGTCGGTCCGATAGAAGTTTCTTCTTTTTTGCGAACAATCCCTTTGCCAAAAGTTTTATGTAAGACCATGGCTCCTTCTACAAAATCGCTAGGAGGGGCTGCTTTTTCTTCCTCTACTTTTGTAACAATCTGCTTATCAGCAATTTCGTTTAAAAACCGTGAAGGGCGCATCACTCTAGGAGTTCCCCATAAATAGCGATACTGCGAAGCAGTAAGGTATAGATGTTTTCTAGCTCTTGTCATTGCGACATAGCAAAGCCTTCTTTCTTCTTGTAAAGAGGCTTCATCATGTTTGGCATTTGCATGGGGAAACAAATCCTCTTCCATCCCAACCACAAAGCAGAGCAAAAATTCTAGCCCTTTACTATTGTGAACTGTCATCATCCTTACAGATTGATTGTCTAACTTGCTTTCATCCAAAGAAGATTGCAAAGAGATCTCTTCAAGAAATTGAGAGATCGTTTCTCCTTCCCATTCAGCAGCTTTTGCTATGAGCTCTTCAACGTTTTCTCTTCGATCGATATATGTTTCAGGATCTTCTTTCAAGTAGCTAAAATAGCCAATTTTATCAATCAAGAATTTGATAAGGTCTTCAAGTGGAAGTGCTTGTTTAGCAAGATCGTCAAAAATTTCTACAAATGCATCGAGCGACTGTCTTTGCTTTGGGGATACGATAGAAGAAGATAAAGCTACCACATCTTTACAGTAATAAAGAATCGGAGTGCGGCTCTCTTCAGAAGCTTGTCTTAATGCATCCAAAGTTTTAGGCCCAAGCCCCCTTTTTGGCACATTGATGATCCTTGAAAAAGCTACAAAGTCAGAAGGAGAGACTAAAAGGCGCAAGAAAGCTAAAATATCTTTGATCTCTTTTCTTTCATAAAACGACAAACCCCCAACAATGGTATAAGGGATGTTTTCACGTAGCAAGGCATCTTCAAAAGAGCGGGACTGAGCATTGGTTCTATAAAAAATGGCCACCTCTGAAAGGGGGATTTTGTGGCGCAAAATCGTTCTTGCGACATAACTTGCTTCTTCTCGATCAGAAGGAAAGTACTTTACCACAACCTCTTCTCCTTCACCAAGGGCGCTCCAGAGATTTTTTTGATAAGGGCGGTCATTTTTTTCGATCAACTTATTCGCTTTTGACAAGATGGTGTTAGTAGAGCGGTAGTTTTGATCCAAGGTGATCACTTTAGCGCCAGGGAAGTCTTTTTCAAAGTCCAAGATATTGCGAATATTGGCCCCTCGCCAAGAATAAATAGACTGGTCAGGATCTCCTACCACAAAAATGTTTTTTCTTTCTCCGGCAAGCATCTTAGCAATCAGATACTGCGCTTCGTTAGTATCTTGATACTCATCGATCAAAAGGAAGGTATAGCGGTTTTGGTAATAGGAAAGAACTTCTTGGTGATTTTGGAATAATTTGGTGGTCAAAAAAAGCAAATCATCAAAATCTAACGCGTTGTAAGCGAGCATTTTTTCTTGGTAAAGCTGATAAAAATTGGCAAGCTTTTTGTCCATTTCTTGAGGAAGCAGCAAGGCGTTTTTAGCTTCAGAGATTTCTGATTTGATTTTTTTTAAATCTTTTTGATCGTTTGGCCCAAGAATTTCTTTCAAAACAGATAAAGAATCATGCTCGTCATAGATGGAAAAATTTTGCTTATATCCAAGATATTGAATCGATTCGCGTAAAATTTTTGCAGAAAAAGAGTGAAATGTAGTGATAAGTACCGATTGCTTTGTCAGCGATCGAACCCTATGAGACATCTCTTCAGCAGCTTTATTGGTAAATGTAACAGCAACAATTTCAGAAGCCGGCACTCCGATCTCTAAAAGATGAACAATTCTATTAGTAACGATTCTTGTTTTACCGCTACCAGCGCCTGCTAGAACCAAAAGTGGTCCTTCAACGTGCATGACCGCTTCTTGCTGATTGGGATTGAGTGTTTCTTTGGTATTCATAGACATTAGAGGATACCTGTGCTACTATTTTCCCATGAAGCATTTTCTTCTCTTGCTTGCGATATCTCGCTTATTAGCAAGCCCAGTTACAGTGGGCCTCGATGTCTTTTTTGACGATGGACACGATGCACTTTTAAAAGGCAAGAGAGTAGGTCTAATCACAAATCATACAGCGATCAATCGAGACTACAAGTTAGCAGTTGATCTAATGAAGACAAAAGGGTCTAGTTTTGAACTCAAAGCCCTTTTTTCCCCAGAGCATGGTCTAACAGGTTTAGCTTATGCTTTTGAAAACGTCAAAAGCCAAGAAGGGAAGATTCCCATTTACAGTCTGCATGGCGATACAAGACGGCCCACAAAACAGATGCTCGATGAAGTCGATGTGCTAATATTTGACATCCAAGATAACGGTTGTAGAGGTTATACTTATGCAAGCACGCTCTTTTATGCCATGGAAGAAGCGGCAAAACACAAAAAAGAACTCATTGTCTTAGATCGGCCTAACCCCCTTGGAGGTCTTTTAGTTGATGGGCCAATGCTTGAAGATGATTCTCGCTCTTTTATTGGATATGTAAATGTAGCCTACTGCCACGGGATGACGATAGGAGAGCTTGCGAAATTCTTCAATAGCGAATACAGCATCGGTTGCAATCTGAAAGTTGTAGCTATGAAAGGTTGGAAACGAGAAATGATTTTCAAGGATACAGGCTTAGTCTGGATCCCTTTAAGTCCTTATATGCCTGAATCTGACACTCCGTTTTTTAGCGCCTCCACCGGAATTTTGGGAGAACTTGGCTTAGTGAGTATTGGAATAGGATACACACTGCCTTTTAAGATCGTTGGAGCCCCTTGGATATCTGCAGAAGAATTTGCTAAACAACTAAACGCACAAAAACTTCCTGGAGTTTGGTTTTCACCTTTCCATTACCGACCCTTTTATGGACTATACAAAGAAAAAGATTGCCAAGGTGTGAAAATCCAGATTCTTAATCATAAAGAGTATAGACCTTTGATGGTTCAGTATCTGATCATCGGGCTTTTAAAAAGTCTGTATCCGGAGAAAGTTTCTGAGCTTTTGAACAACTTGCCTAAAACCAAAAAGAATCTGTTTTGCTTAGCAAATGGCAATAAAGAAATGCTCTCTATCCTTGAAAAAGAGAAATACCCTTCTTGGAAACTCATTGAGTACAAAAAAGAAGAGAAAGAAAAATTTCTTCTCAAACGAAAAAAATACCTTCTTTCTCAGTACAACTAAGTTTTATCTAAGCGGTATATTCAAAATTTGAGCGAATGCCGAAGTTCCTTCTTTTAAGTCATCGTTTGACGCTCTTTGAAAATCAACCCCCGCTTCTTTTTCTACTAAACGTTGGTATAAAACCCTGAAAGCAGGCTCATCTATATCCCTTGCGGCAGATCCAATGGAATAAGAGAGCAAGGCGGCGTTTCTTGATTTGTAAGATGAGAAGATCGCATCCCTTATTTTTGTTTGTTGCGAAGAACTTAGTCTATCAAAGGTGTTTTTCGCTAAATTTTTTAGTTCATTTAAAGGGATCTTTTGCAGTCTTTCAGTTTCTCTTTCAAAACCGCTTAATGTGGACTTTTCTTCGCTTGAAGCTTTACGATCTCTTGGCAAGTTTGAGATAGGTAAAGGACCTTTTTCTCTTGTGTCGATAGAAGAGGGTCTTGAAGAGATGCTTTCATTGGAAGATGAAGAAGCGGTATCGGCTTTTAAAGAAGAGTTGGGAATCTTTTGAGACAAAATAGACTCTAAATTTGCTATTCTACTGGGGGCTTTACTAGATTGGCTTTTAGCAGTAAATTGGTTATACATATCAAAAAGCTCTTGGCTTCGATTGGTTAAGGCTTCTTTTTGAAGCTGTTCAATAGGGAAATATCCTAGTACAACAAGAGCTTTAAGTCTTTCTTTCATAGCATCTTTTTTTTCAGTAGAAGTTTGAGGATCTACCAAGTTTGCAATCATATTCATCCCTATATCATAGGAAGTAATAGGCGAATCTTCGCTATTCAAGCGGTCCATAATTTTTTGTAAGAGCTCAGAATTGAACGTATTTGTACGTGTATTTTTTAGATTGCTGATAGTTTGATGGATCTCGATCATGCATCTAGCAGCCTTAGCTTTTCCTACACGATGTGTCAGATCTTTTAGAGTTTGAACAATGGAGTTGGTTAAGCGCTCTTGTATTTGGGCATCATCAGTATTTGCTTCTTTTAGGCGGCGATAGTCTTCATAAAATCGCTCGTTAACAAGAATATGGATATTCTCTAAATTAGCATTTTCTCCTAAGCAGCGATTTCTTATAGAGTTGATTCTTTCTAAGCCTGATTCGGTAATCGTCGTTTTTGACAGCTCTTTATCGATATTTGATATTTTAGTGGTTGAAGCTGTGCTTACTGAACGGCCAGTTTTTACATTAGAGGCATATCTAGTGATCCATTCTTTGTCATAAAGGCCGTGTTTGACTAGACATTTGAGGCTTTCTTTGAGTTTATCCGCTTCAGGACCTTCACTGTTCATTAGATAGTTGAGTATTCTGTCTCCCATATCCTTTGTGAAAAGGTAAGGAGAGAGTTCGTTCACAGCCATATAAAGATTGATTAAGAGTTTTTTATCGTAGCCAGTTTCATTTTTATCGAGAATGTCTTCTGTAATCGAGATCATAAGATCTGCTGCTTCTTTTTTTTGCCCATGGCTAAGAAGCTCGCGAATTTTCATAACTACTTTTAATTCAATGCCATCTTTTAAAGAATCAGGGGATTGTTCATCAATTATACCTTGTCTAAAGTCGGCGTAGATCTCTTTAGTAAAATTTTTGTTGGGATTGAATCCTGAATTTGTAGGGTGAGTCATAGCAATCTCCTTTTATTTAATAGAAAATAAAGACCTAGAATATGGCAAGGGCAAAAAACAAATTTAGCAACTAATCGCTAAGAGTGCCAATTTCTTGACAAAAAAGGTTTATGAAACTAGCATAGTTCTTCTAAACAGGAGCACTATAATGGCAAAAAAAATTGCAAGTCAACAAGTTGCACGATCGCACATCCTTTCAGGTGTAAAAAAGCTTGCTAGAGCAGTAAAAGCAACGCTTGGCCCAGGTGGTAGAAACGTTCTTTTAGAAAAAGCATTTGGACCTCCTTTATCGACAAAAGATGGTGTAAGTGTTGCAAAAGAGATCAAGCTCAAAGACAAGTTTGAAAATATGGGCGCTCAGCTTGTAGCCGCTGCTGCATCAAAAACGAACGATAAAGCAGGAGATGGTACAACAACAGCTGTGACGCTAACAGAAGCAATCTATAAGGAAGGTCTTCGTTATATCGAAGCTGGCGCTGATCCTGTACAGGTTAAAAAAGGGATGGATAAAGCCCTTAAAGAAGTTCTTTGCCATTTAGATAAAAGTGCAATTCAGGTTCGCTCACGCGAGGAAATCGCGCAAGTAGGTGCTATTTCAGCAAATAACGATAAAAAAATTGGAGATTTGATTGCCGATGCCATGGAAAAAGTAGGTAAAGATGGCACAATCACTGTTGAAGAAGCTAAAGGACTTGAAACAATTGTAGAAGTTGTTGAAGGTATGCAATTTGATAAAGGGTATCTCTCGCCTTATTTTGTCACTAATCCTGATAAAATGACTGCAGAGCTAAAAGATGCTTATCTATTCATCACAGATATGAAAATTTCTTCTATTCAGCAAATGGTTCCTATTTTAGAAATGATTGCATCTCTAAAAGGGAAAAAACCTTGTTTGATTATTGCAGAAGATATTGATTCTGATGCTTTGACTACACTTGTTGTAAATAAATTGAAAGGCAATCTCAACGTTTGCGCAGTAAAAGCTCCAGCTTTTGGCGATCGCAAAAAAGCGATGCTCGCAGATATCGCAATACTCACAGGTGCCACAGTAATATCTCAAGAAACAGGGCATGAATTAGAAAAAGTATCTCCTGAACATCTAGGATCATGCACGATGGTGACAATCAGTAAAGAAGACACAGTAATCACCGGAGGAAGAGGAGATAGCCACGCAATCAGAGCGAGGATCGAAGGGATCAGAAGACAAATCCAAGACACAACATCAGATTACGACAAAGAAAAACTCCAAGAGCGATTAGCCAAATTGTCAGGAGGAGTAGCTGTCATTCAAGTAGGTGCACCTACAGAAGCAGAAATGAAAGAGATCAAAGATCGAGTAGAAGATGCGCTTCATGCAACAAGAGCTGCAGCTATCAGCGGCATAGTCGCAGGAGGCGGAACTGCGCTTATTAGAGCCGAAAAAGTATTAAAAGCATTAAAACTTTCAGGAGATGAAGCTTTAGGAGTGCAAATTTTGATGAAAGCTCTTCGCGCGCCAACCACAGCGATTGCTTTCAATGCTGGAGCAAATGGAGATGTTGTAGCTGAGAAAGTAGCATCCCTTGAAGGAAATTTTGGCTACAACGCACTCACTGAAACTTATGAGGATCTTGTCAAAACAGGAGTTATCGATCCTGTAGAAGTGACAAGACAAGCAATCAGCAATGCAGTGTCTATCGCAAGCATGCTCTTAACGGTCGAAGTGATGATCACAGATGAACCTGACGATAAAAAAGGGGATGATCATCTAGGACATGGCCACATGGGCGGCATGGGCGGCATGGGTGGAATGGGCGGCATGGGCGGCATGGGTGGAATGGGCATGATGTAATTTTTACATCTACCAATTTTGATTTTCCCTATTCACCTTTTTAACAAACTCTTCCCATTCTTCTTGTGATGACCAGTATGAATTTGGATCAGCAGGAACAGTGGGAGGAGTTGTCTCTAATCGAGCCGGCTCAGGCAAAGCTACAGTAGGTCCCGCTTTTTTTGATGAATAAAGTTTTGGCAAATAAGGAGTGAAAGAAGTCTTAACTAGTGCGCTAGCTTTCAATTTTGCACAAAAAGAGATAGTTGAGGTTTGATTTTCGATTGTTTCAGAAGTCTTTTTCATACCTTGCTTAATAGTTGATAGGGCCTCTCTCATTGATGGAAAATAGGATGTGCTTTTTTCAACGATGTCTTCTTCTTTATCAATATTTTCAGGGAGCGGGGGTAGGTTTAGTGTACCTATAAGCGCTTCAACATTTTCTAGATCACAATCTTCAAGTTTTCTTGTTTTACTTAGCTCCCTGCATGTACGGTAAAGTTCAAGAAAAAGATCTTTAGTAATCAGCGGGCAATTTCCTTGATGATTGATTTGTATATAGCTATCGATAACTATTTTACTTTTTATGAAATCATGTGCTTGGGAGCCAAATTTTTCTATTAGTGCAATCAAGACATCTTGATTGAATCTTGCTTTTTTCTGCCCATCCGTAAGTCTAGGCTCATCTTCTTTAAATTTAGCATCAGGAATGTTTTGCATCACAGCTTTATAGGTTTCTTGTGCTAAAAGATTTGCCTCATATATCGGTGGATTTCTTTTTTTTAAGCACTCTTGTTTAACCTTTTGAAAGTCTTCAGGAGTCACTAAATTCTCTGATTGCAAATCAACTGTTGTATCAGAAAATAGAGCTTTTAAAGATTCAATACATGCTTGTTTTATTGTATCTTTTTGAGAAGTAGTTGCATGCTCTAACGCGAATTCTTTTTCTATTCCTCTACATTCTTCTCTTGGATTTGGTGTAAAATTTCTTAGAATTTCTTGATCAAATCCGATGATTTTTGCGTAACTGTGATAGCTTAATTTTTGCAAATGGTCTTTTTTTTCTTGAAGAACCGAATATTTACACGCATCATATTCTTCTTTTGTAACCATCTCTTCTAGATGGACACGTGTTTGCGAAAATATGGTTTTTAAATGATCATTGCAGGCGTTAGTTATTGCCTTTTTTTGTTCTTGTGTTGCGTATTTTTGGCAAGTTTCAGGATCTAATTCGCTAGCTTTTTCATAAGAACCTAACTGATTATAGATCTCTTGTGTGAACCCTAAAATTTTAGCTAAGTGACCAGGGCTCAAATTTTCTACTTCCGCTTGGGTTTTTTCAACTTCGAGCCTTGATATTAATGTATGAATTCTTGTTGTTAAATCTTCATATTCTTGAATTGTCTTTTGTGAAGGGGAGAAAAAGAACTTTATGAAAGGATTGGTTTTTTGATTTGCTTTTGCTTCAAGCTGATTTTTTTTAGTAATAAGACTTGCTTCAATCTTGCCAAGGGCTGTTATCAGATTTGTAGCGATAAAGATTTTTTCACTAGGTTTTTTTTCAGCTAGGTACTTTTTAAATCCATCTTTTTCTAAGAAGTTTAACGTATGTTGAGCGAAACGCTTTTCAGATTGCGCTCCCATCCAATAGGAAATCGCAGCAGCGATTTTTTCGTATCGTGTCATTTTGGCTGTATCAGGCTTATTAAAGTTGCCTTCTTTGTCGATACAGATATTAGGCAGGTCCTCTAAAGAATACTGGCTGATGATCTCAATATTACGATCTACGGGTGTCATATAGGACCTATGGTTAAACGTTCTATTAAGAGAAGCTCTCGTTCAGTCATAATACGCTCTTCTTTTTGATCGCTCTGAAGAAGATCAATATCTGGCTGATCCTTTCCTCGGTATAAAAATAGATCGCTGAGGCGCAAATAGCTTTTTTTTAGGGGGTGGCCCCTATTATTTTTGCTTTTTTCGCCAAAAATCAAATTTAATTCATTGTCAGCGCTTTTCATTATTATACAACTATTAAAAACTATAATATTATAAACTAAAAAACAAAATGATTCAATAGTTTTAATTAAATAAGCTTTAAGTAGTTTAAAAAAAATCTTAACAAGAAGATTCTTCTTGATCTAAAAGACTTTCTTTTAGAGAATATGTCCCTATTATGCACTGGTAGCTCAGCTGGATAGAGCACTCGGCTACGAACCGAGAGGTCAGAGGTTCGAATCCTCTCCAGTGCAAATGTTCATAGAAAGAGTAATCGCAGGCGAATGGAAGACAAATGCCTATCTCGTAGGTGGTCTTTCTCGCGCTATTATCATCGATCCGGGTCATGGCAGCGCAGATGAGCTTTTGCTCCTTGCGGAGAAAAGAGGCGTCTCTATTCAAGCTATATACCTAACCCACTCCCACTTTGACCACTTCGCAGATGTTGATGTGATCAAGCAAAAAATCGACCTTCCTGTCTATGTAAGTCCTGAAGATGCAGAAAATCTTCGCCGGCCTGGTTTTGATGGCTTGCCGAATTTCTACCAAAAGCAAGGAATGGAGCCCGATGGATTCATTAGAGAAGGGGATGTGGTTAAATTGGATGATATCTACTTTAAGGTGATTGCTACGCCGGGCCACTCTCCAGGAAGCCTTTGTTTTTATTTTGAAAAAGAGCATGTGCTTTTTTCAGGCGATACCCTTTTTAAAAGGGGTAGAGGGGCTACAAATGCGATGAATGCAGATGAAAGAAAGATCATTGCTTCAGTTAAATACTTGCTCACCTTGCCCGATCCGGTCGTTGTTTATCCGGGACATGGTGAAAAAACCACTATAGGAGAAGAGAAAAAATGGCATCTTTAGTAGGAAAAAAAGCTCCCCATTTCAGTGCAAAAGCTGTGCAAAAAGATCGTGTTATTGAGAATTTTTCTCTAGAAAACTATTTAGGTCATTATGTGATCTTTTTTTTCTATCCCCTAGACTTCACTTTTGTTTGCCCAACAGAGCTTCACGCTTTCCAATCAAAGCTTCATGAGTTTGAAAAAAGAAATGCCCGTGTGGTTGCATGCTCTATCGATAGCCATTTTTCCCACTTTGCTTGGCTTTCAACGCCAAAAAAGCAGGGGGGGATTTTAGGTGTTGAATATCCTATTGTTTCTGACATCCAAAAGAGCATAGCAAAAGATTACGGCGTTTTATGCCAAGACGAAGGGATTGCTTATCGTGGTGTCTTTTTGATTGATAAGCAAGGGATCGTAAGACATCAGACCATCAATGATTTGCCAATAGGACGCAGCATTGAAGAAGAGCTTCGTTCTTTAGAAGCGCTCATCTTTTTTGAAAGAAACGGAGAAGTTTGCCCTGCAGATTGGAGAGAAGGGGAAAAGGGGATGAAACCAAGCTTTGATGGCGTTAAAGACTTTTTCTCTAACGAGTAAGAAAATCGTAGAGATCTTTTTGATTCATGATGAGAAATGACGATTGCTTTTTGCAAATCATTACCGCTTCATCGATGATTTCTTGACTACTCACGCCTGGCAGCGCTATTGCAGAAGGTAATAAGCTGCCGCTTTTATTTTTTAATGAATAGAGGCCTTTAAGGTAAGCATCGCTTTCATATCCTTCTTCTTGAACACGATAAAACAAAACTTCCCTTTCATAAAGTAGCGATTGGATTGCAATTTCAATAGCTAAGCTTCCATCTTGAGGCTGTCCTAGCGTTAAAAGAAGATCATTTAAGCACTTAACGGAGATGTGTTCATAGAGACTTCCATGCTCAGCTACTCCGAAAATAGAGATGAGGTTCTTCATACTATCCTATAGCGTTCTAATGCTGAGCATTGCGATTTTTAAGTAAAAGTCAATATAAAAAGTAATAAACAATATTTTAAATTAGTATATTTTTAAAATATTTTTTGATATAATTAGTCCATGTCAATAAAGGAGAATTATGTCGATTAATCTTACGCCATCTCTTGCTCATGCAATGATCGCCTCTTTTGAACATGCATCTACTCATCCGGAAAAGCCTTTAGTGATCTATGATACAAAAACAAAAGAGTACAACATTTCCTTCACTAAGCCTTCAAGTAAAGAAGCCCTTTATAAAAGGATTGTCAAGGTATCAAATCTACATATCAATCCAAGGGATTTAAGCGCCCTTTCTTCAGGTTTTAGTGATAAAAAATTGAGTCAGCTTTCTCGTGCATGCCGAAATATGCATCAGCAAACAAATCTAGCTTCATCTATCGATAAGTTTAAAAAAGAGAGAAAAGAGTTCAAGCAAGAGAGAAAATCACAGTCTCTAGATGCATCATCTTTTGAAACTGTAACGACAAAGAGTGCATCTTCAGACATAGAGACTCTAAGCTCGTCAGAACTTGATTTGAGCTTATCTACTATCAAAGCGCGCTTTGATATCAAGGATATTGATAAACTTCCTTCTATCATGAGGCAAGTAGAAGATGTAAGACAGCAGGTCAAAGAGCTTCAAGAAGAAACTAAGCTCTATGGTGAAGTGACAAAAGCTGTCAAAGATTATAGAGAAGCGTTTTTGATTGAAGAAGATGAAAAATTTCTGGTAGGGAACTTAGTAGAATTTAAAGACCTTGTAAGATAGTTTTTATAAAAAATGTTCAGCAGATTCTGATAAAGGAATCTGCTGACGAATTTTAAAGGCCAAAGCGCTGCTTTCTTCCTAAAATATCGTGAATATGGAGTAAGCGATTGTATTTGGCGACTCTATCAGAGCGAGATACTGATCCTGTTTTGATTTGTCCGGCGCCTGTTGCAACTGCTAGATCTGCGATGAATGTATCTTCTGTTTCGCCTGATCTATGGGAAATGATGTAGCGAAAACCATTTTTCTTAGCAAGCTCGATGCAATCGAGTGTTTCTGAAAGTGTGCCAATTTGGTTTAGTTTGATCAAGATGGCATTAGCTGCTTTTTGATAGATCCCTTTTTGCAAAAATTTCTTGTTTGTAACAAACAGATCATCTCCAACCAGCTGAATTTTATCTCCAATTTTTTTTGTAAGTTTTTCCCAGCGAGGCCAGTCATTTTCATCAAGTCCATCTTCTATGGAAAAGATGGGATACTTTTTACAAAGCTTTTCTAAAACATCAATTTGCTCATCTTTGATGAGGCGTTTGGGGTTTGATTGTTTTACCCCTTGGATGTACTCATCTGTTTTTTTATCAAAGAAAAAACTGGCAGCGGCATCGATGGTTAAAAAGAAATGCTCGCCACTTCGATATCCTGCTTTTTCGATTGCTTTTAGTATCAGTTCAATTGCTTCTTCATTAGTATGCAAATTTGGAGCAAACCCCCCTTCATCTCCAACAGAAGTTGCTAGGTGATTGGCTTTTAAAAGCTTTTTTAAGGTATGAAATACTTCACTGCTAGCTCGTAAAGCTTCTGGAAAACTCAAAAACCCTTTAGGGAAAATCATGAATTCTTGGTAATCGATCGTGTTGTCAGCATGCGCGCCACCGTTGATGATGTTGAGCATCGGAACTGGAAGATGATCAGCTTTAGGATTTAAATATTGAAAAAGGGGTTTTTTGGCACAATTTGCAGCAGCCTGGGCTACAGCCATAGACACCCCAAGAATGCTATTGGCTCCAAGATTGCGTTTATTTTCTGAGCCATCAAGCTCAATCATGGCATCATCGATTTGTCTTTGATCGTCCACTTTTAGCCCAATCACTTTTGCTGCTATAGGTCCTTTGACATTTTCTACAGCTTTCAATACTCCCTTGCCATGGTAGCGGTGCATATCATGATCGCGAAGCTCTAAAGCTTCATGTTCGCCTGTAGAAGCTCCGGATGGAACATTGGCTACACCGATGAATCCATCGCTTGTATGGACTTGTACCGAAATTGTGGGATTGCCTCTTGAGTCGAGTATTTCTCTTGCATCAACGTGTTTGATGGTGCTCATTTTGTACCTCTTCAATCAGGGTTATATAGGACTGATAGCGGTGCAAAGAAATAGATCCATTTTCAAGCGCTTCTTTCACACCACAACCTGGTTCATGAATATGCATGCAATCGGGAAATTTGCAAGGATAAGCTAAAAAATCGGTAAAATAGTTTTGGATTTCTTCTATCGAAAGCTCCCAGATCCCAAAACTTTTGATTCCCGGGGTGTCGATACAAAATCCTGAAGGAAGCAAGGGGATAAGAGTTGCTTTAGTTGTTGTATGTGCCCCTTTTTGCGTCTTTTTTACAATATCTCCCACTCTCAGATTCGAAGAAGTGATTTCATTGATCAAAGAGGTTTTTCCCACTCCCGATTGACCTGAAAAAACGGATGTTTTATTTTCCATTACCAATCTTAAGTCTTTCATACCCTCTTTTGTATACGCAGAGACTTTTATAACAGGGATGTTGAGCTTGCTGTATATCGCATCAACTTCTTGTAAAATCGGATCTTGCGGATCGATGAGATCGATTTTATTGATCACAATCACAGGATCCATATTTCCTTGACGTGTGGCAATAATGTAACGATCAATTAGAGAAATTTTTAAATTAGGCGAAGTAGCGCTAGAGACGATGAGCACTTGATCGACATTAGCCGCTATCAAATGGCGATGTTTGTCTTTAGCTCTTGCAAGAACCGATTTTCTTTGCTTAATTCCCGTGATGATCCCTTGATCTTGCTTAAGCCTAGTAAACTCAACAAAATCACCTATGGCAATCATGTTGTTGTTTCTTGTTTTTTCTAGTTTCAGGGTACCTTTCAAAGTAGCTGTGATCAGTTGATCATCGCTAGTTAAGATGAAATAGGTGCTTGGCTCTAAAGAGATGACTCTACCAATCTCGCCTTTCAAATCAGGGCGCACGATTTTTTCTTGATCTGTTTTTTTGTATTTAGATCGATCTTGCTTGGTAAAGAGTTTGCGCTCTTTTTTGAAATCTCTTCTTGTTTCTTCAAATTCAAACGATTCGTAGTCGCTCATAAGCCTCTCATCATGTACATGCAAATGCTTCCTGCTACGGCGACATTCAGAGATTCGCAATTTAACGAAATAGGGATAGTGAGAGCTTTGGAGCTCGCTTTAGCAATCGCGCTTATTCCACCACCTTCATTTCCCAAAATCAGTGCAAAAGGCTTGTCTATTTTGGCTTTGTGGATATCGACTCCTTCAAGATCTGCTCGGTATAGCGTATAAGAAGATAGAGGCTGCACTTTTTCAAAAAAATCTTCCCAGCTTCCTTTGCCGATTTGGATATGGAAAATGGCTCCTTTTGAGGCGCTCACTACTTTTTCGTTGTAAGGGTCGCATGAGCCTTCGATAAAGTAGATGCCATCAAAACCAAATGCAAGAGCTGAACGGATGAGCGTCCCTATATTTCCCGGATCTTGCAGGCCATCAAAAATGGCTATTGCATTCAGCGAAGTGAGTGGTTTAAAAGGGGGAAGAGCAAACTCAGCGATGTAGCCATCAGGGGATATAACGCCCGACATTTTTTGTAAAATTTTATTAGAAACGCGGGTGGCGTTTTCTGATCCTCGTAGATTTGTCGTAACTGCCCCCGCCAGAACAAGATTTTTGATGGGAAGTTTAGCTGAAAGCTCGCTAATCATCCTTTTACCGACAACGATGACACTTTTGTTTTCTTCTCGATAAGTTTTACTTGTGCGAAGTTTGACAAAATGCTTCACTAAGGGATTATGAGGACTTGTTATGGGACCTACTGACATTAAGAAACCATCGACAAAATGGGCTGCTGCTTTTCAAGGATCTATTGCTATGAGAGTACTTCTCGTAAGCTTTGTCTTTATTGTAGTTCCTTTGATCTTTTACAGCTATTTCATTTATGAAAGAGAGTATCGCGGCAGGTTAAAAGATATTTTTACAGGTCTGAATATAGTACAGGCAGATCATCTCCAATATCTAAGAAAAATGGAGCGCTTCCAGCTCGATTATCTTTACTCGATGAGAGAGATTATCGAATTAAGAGAGCAGACATCAGCGCAGTTTACAGATGAAGAACTCGGTCCGATTTTTTTACAATTTGCTCAAAGTGAGAATATTACGGCGCTTTTCTATCTCAAAACCTTTGAAAATGGAGACATCTATTGCATCCACTCGACCCTCCCAGAGTATCTCAACAGAAAATTCAACGACTATGTCGATCTGCATAGAGTAGTGCAAGAGTATGATCGTGTTTACATTGGTCCAGATCCTCTATTTGGCCACAGCATGGTTGTCTTTACCATTGTCTATAAGCCCGGCACTAAAGAAATTAGTGGAATATTAGGGATAAGCATCGCTCTTGATCAACTCATCACGGAGCTATCTTGGTTAAAAACAACGCGCGAAACCCACCTTTCGATTTTGGGTAATGATTTTAGTGTTTTAGCAACTACCAATCCCGATTTAGTTCAAGAAACAATCAAATTCGAGAATTTAAATCAGGAATATGCAGGGTATAAATTTTTTGCTAAAGGGCAAGAAAGATATGCAGTTTACTCTAATATACCAGCCACTAATGAGTATTTAATGATCAGTTTGCCAGAAAAGCAGTTGATCAAGCAGTTCAATCTTTACTTAAGAAGATTTAGCATATTGATGCTCTTTATTCTTGTGATAGGGACTTTAGCTTCATATCTTTTAAGCTTGAGGATGACAAAGCCTTTAAAACAGCTCAAAAATGTGATGGAAAGTGTAGGTCATGGTGATTTAGAAAAAGAGTACGTTTATGACAAAATGGGATTTGAAATCAATTTACTTGGATCTTCATTCAATGAGATGCGCATCGATCTTGGGAAATATATTGAAGAAGCTAAAGTAGAAAGAGCGTTTAAAGAAGCTTATGCCAAAGAGCTCCAAATCGCCCATGAAATCCAAAATTCTATTTTGCCGCTAAAAGAAGTGGGCTTTAGCCCTGTAGATATTAGTGTCTATTTTTCCCCAGCTAAGGAAGTTGCTGGAGACTATTACGACTGGTTTATCAATCAAGAAGAAGAAAATTTGCAGCTTACCGTGGCTGACGGCTCAGGTAAAGGGATCATGGCTTGTCTTTATGCTCTTGATTTAAGAAGCTTAATTAGAGCCTATACCGAACAAAAAAAGTCTTTGAAAGAGACCGTGCTCGGGGCTAACAAGATGTTTTGTATCGATACAAAAGAGAGCGGCAGTTTCGTTACCGCTTTTATTTGCCGTTACAGCAACCAGACAAAAATTTTGGAATACGTTAGCTGCGGCCACAATCCTCCCATTTTAAAAAGAAATGATGGAACAATAGAAAAGCTTGTTACTCATGGTATTGCTTTAGGTGTTGAAGAAAATCCTCCTGTGGAAGTCAAATCACTGACTCTACAGCCAGGCGATGTGATCTTCTTTTATACAGACGGTATTACAGATGCACACAATATCCAAAAAGAGCTCTACACAGAAGAGCGTTTGATCAAACTCATCGAGCAAGGTAAAGAAGATAATAGCAAAGCTTGGCTTAGTCGAATTATCGCTGATACATCAGCTTTTTCTAAAGGGGAAGATCAATATGACGATATGACCCTTTTGGTGATGAAAATTCTATAAAATGGATAAATAGACGATCTTGATAAACGTGTGTAGACAAGGGTGTTTTGATTTTGTTAACCTAAGTGTATATGGACGATTGTTATGTATCTGCTTTAGCGATTATTAAAAAACTCGTAGATCATGGGTTTACAGCCTATTTTGCCGGCGGGTGGGTGAGAGATTTTCTCATGGGTCATCCCAGCGACGATATTGATATAGTCACAAACGCTCCAACTGAGGTGATCTGTCAGCTTTTTCCAAAAACCATTCCTGTCGGAATCAATTTCGGGATAGTGATTGTAGTTGAAAATGGACTGCAATACGAAGTGGCCATGTTTCGTAAAGAAGAGGGGTTTAAAGATGGCAGAAGACCTGATAGCGTAACAAGCGGAAGACCTGATGAAGATGCAAAAAGAAGAGATTTTACCGTCAATGGGATGTTTTACGACCCTTTAAAAGAAGAGCTTTACGATTTTGTTGGCGGGCAAGAAGATCTTAAAAAAGAGGTCATTCGGGCAATTGGTAATGCTCATGAAAGATTTCAAGAAGATCGCTTAAGAATGATACGCGCTGTGCGCTATGCAGCTAGATTCCGCTTTGCGATTGATCCTGATACGATCATTGCAATATTGTCGCATGCCAAAGAGCTTTTCCCCGCCGTCGCGATGGAAAGGATTGTGCAAGAGTTTGTCAAAATGCAAAAATTTGATGGGCTTCAAGAGGGGATTGTAACACTTTATAGACTGCAACTTTTGCAAGTGATATTTCCATCATTAGACAATGTGTCAGAATCTGAAATCGCATCTAGAGTAAAAAACTTTCCTCTATTTCCTAAAAAAGCCCCTATTTCAGCTTTTTTAATGGAGCTTTTCCCGCGGGCTTCTAAAGAAGAAAAGCTTGAACTTTGCATCTATTTAAAGCTCTCTAGACAAGAGATGGATTTCATGGAATTGCTTGAAAAGATGAAATTCACAGATAAGCAAGATCTTTATGCATGGGCTTATATACTTGCACATCCACAAGCTGAAGTTGCTAAAGAGGTGCTTATAGCATCTCAAAGCGATATGCAAGAAAATGTAGATCAGCTCTCTAAGCGCTTAGAAAAAGCAGTAGAGCGTATTCAAAATAATACACCTGTAGTCAAAGCATATCACCTCATTGAAAAAGGGATAGCAGCCGGTAAATCTTTAGGAAAGCTCCTAAAAGAAGCAGAAAAAATTGCGATCAATGAAGATCTCGATATACCTGAAGAGGTGCTCAAGCGTCTTTTTTCAAATGAAGTAGATCCACTTAAGCAACAAAGCCTTTCTTAAGACAACTTAGAACTTTTTTGAAAATAGTTTTAAGTTAATTTTAGAACTATGTATAACTATTTTCTTCACAGGCAAAAGGAGAATAGTGTGAAAAAAGTACTTGTCACATTGTGTAGTTCAATTTTTTATTTGAGCGCACTTACAGCTGGAATGTACGAAGCTATCGAAGTCAAGGTTATAGATGCTGATACGATTGATATTACTCTTGAAAGAGGAGAAAACGGTGTTTTCACTACCCTTATGCAGGCATTGACGCTAGGTAGAATGAGCGAACACCTTGTTCTACAAGATGAATCTAAAGCAGCGATCCACTTTCTTGTCAAAGAAGAGAGTGTTGAACTTATCATGGAAAAAGCCAAACAAGTATTAGCAGGATTTGGCAAAAATCCTATTTCTCAAGAAGAATTGTCAGAGGCGAAAAGATGGCTTCATGACTATCTTTTTATCGCTTACGAAGAGTTAAATATTGAACTACGACAAATTTATCAGTGGCTCTCTTCACTTCAAGCTCCAAAGAAGCTGTCAAAAAGATTAGCAATGCGCCCTCTTGAATTGGGATCGTCAACATTTGAATTCAACGTAGCGAAAGCAGATCAAGAAAATATCGGTAAATTGCTTTACGCGATGAGTGAATATAGCTACTGGCAGCTTCTTTGGAAACAAAAAGAGGTCAATGCTTTAGGAGATAGCGTAAGACACGTTCCACCGCTACAATTTCTAGTGATTTGCACAGGCTCAGAAAAGTTAAAAGGGTGGATGCAAAATATGCAAAAGAGTACTCTCAAGTGGAGAGCGTTTATGAATGGGCTCAGCGAAGGTCTAGCTAGAGAAAAAGAAGCAGGGCGCTTATCTGATGAGTTAGAAGGATTTGCAGAGCTTCTTGGTAAATTAGAATTACTCAAAGATCTTGAGCAGGCAGCTTTAAGAAATAACTGGAATGGATTTGTAGATATTTTAATCAATTAGGGAAAATGCGATGAGAGCGCTATTTTTGTTATTGAGCTTACTAGCAATCAAAAGTCCATTGTGGTCTTCATCAGCTTTTGAGTTAACTGTTCCTCACGAAAAGCAGAAGGTGATAAAAGAGCTGATTTCCACTATGGGCACTACGAGCACATTAGCGCTTGGATTCAAAAAATCTCATTTAGAGGGTTTAGGAAAAGAGCTTAAAGGGGTAGAGACTCTGCAGTTTCTTGCCTACGTGTTCTCTGAGCCCTCTTTGCAAAAACATATGCTCTCTATACGCTCAAGCTCCTTCAAATGGAGCGGGTTTATCAAAGGGATTGCCCCTCGTCTAAAACAAGAGCTATTAGAAGAAAAACTTCTAACAGCTCTACCTGCATTTGCCTCTTTCTTAAAAGCCCCTCACGCAAAGCTTGAAAAAGCTGCGAAGGAGCAAAACTGGGAAGAATTCGTTCTTGCTCTAATTGAAGCAAGAAGTTGAATTTTTATTAATCATCTCCCCAACCAGGCACTCCATTTGTAGGCACAGTTTTCAGTTCTACTTTTTCGGTTGAGGGAGGGGGCACAAAAGTGCTCATGATATCTTGATCCTGATTTCTACTGCCAAAGCTACTAGTGCTGAAGCGGTCATCAAAAGGAGAGCTTTGGTTTCCTTTTGGCATCTCTTGGATGATGCGATCTTTAGGAAATACGGTGTCATAATTTGTTAGGGTATAAGTTTGCGGTATCATCATCAAGAAGTTCAAGGTAACTAGGGTAAGGACAACGGCTAGCGGGATCCCTACCATGGGAGCCATTGCAATCAATCCCAGAGTTCCTAGGATGGTTAGAGCGATACCTGTAATCATTAAAGCTTTCATCGCAAAAGAGTTGTTTTGCATGAAGGTAGTGACATGATCCCAAAGAGCCGGCTTTTGTTCGACTTCATCTAGAGTAAGAAATTCTGAGTCAAAATCCTCTGCGTTCGGGTACATAACAGATGGTTCTCTCATTGATCCTGCATTAATCATATTAAAATCTCCGTTTTTATTATTTTTTAATAACGTATATTATAAATGAAATATATTATTATTATAAACATAAATTATTAACTGTTAGATGTAAAAGATTTTTTTAAAGAGTGAAAATGGGGAAAAATAGAAGAGAATTAAAAATATGTTTTTGCGCAATCTTCGAATTTTGAGGGGTGGATGAACTCAGCCCCTTTTTTTGTTTGAAGGTATTGAGCGTTCCCTTTTTCCCAAGGGGGCATCCCTAATTCGCTCTTATCAGATTTATGGATCCACATCTTCCCTTTGCATACAGAAAGCAGCTCCATAGAGGTTAAACCGCCTGAGCGGGTAAATGTAGCGTCACTTCTTGCAAGAAGCGGGGCTATTACCTCATCATCTTGAAAAGATAAAGGGAAAACGGTTAGAGATTGGGGGTAGTGGGAATCTCTTAAGATGAGATCTTGGATCTTTTTTTGGATGTTCTTGTAGTTGCAGCAAAAGACAAATAGAAGGTCTTTACGCTCTTTGTAGCGCTTTTTCTTGCTAATCTCTATAAATAGTTTCACATAATCAAATAAGGCTTTGGCTTCAGGATGGCTTCCTAGCATCAATACGGAAACTTTTTCATGAGGATGGATAAAGATTTTGATTTTATCGTTATATTCTTGGTAGC
The DNA here is from genome assembly GCA_016866575.1 of Chlamydiota bacterium. Lineage (GTDB taxonomy): Bacteria > Chlamydiota > Chlamydiia > Chlamydiales > VGMA01 > VGMA01. The sequence continues at coordinate 15,473 of VGMA01000002.1, read as the reverse complement.
AGGCAGAGCCTTTTTTAAGGGTTTTTAGTAGAAGGTTTCTCTCTTCGCTATCTTTAAGCAGAAGATCTATTTCTAAATCTAAAGGCTTGTCTATAGCTTGATATTTTCGAAATGACGGCCTAAGGGGAAGCTCTTCATATTGTATTTGCTCATCACTGATGCCGCATTGTTTTTGCCAAAAAGAGCTTTCAGTCTCCCCTTCTTGTGTAAGAGGTTTTGTAGTAATGATTTTTACAAGAGATTTATCTTCGTTTTTGAGTTTTTTGATGGAATGGAAAAAGTGTGACGACTCTTCTGTAGGAAGTTCGGTGATGATTTTTTCAAGGATCAGTTCTTTTTTTAAGATTCTCTTAGCCCGTTTGATCGCTTTGATAATTGCTGGCGTTCCGAGTGGCTGAGTATCAATGATTCTATCAATTTTTTCTTTGATAAGTAGTGACAAGAGTGCTTTATAGATCGGATAGTGGAGTATTTTTTCTAAGTAGGGTTGACAATCAACAAATAGCTCTAGCTGAGAGACATTGCCTGCAGCCTGAGCTTTGTTCCACGAGTCTCTGCAGAAAATTCCAAACCGTTTACTGACCCAATCCTGGAGGATGTCTTGTTTGATGATTTTGGCGTTTGGATAGAGCTCAAGAATCCGGAGCTCCTCAGCCTTTGCAGCTTGCAAATGGCCGGCTCCTCCGGATGAGGTGATGATTAATACGGTAGGGTCGTTCATACCCTACCTATAAACTACTAATCTTTCATTGTCAGCAAAAATTCTGCATTCGATTTGGTTTTTTTGAGGCGAGAAAGCAAGAGGTTCATCGCATCAAGAGGGGAGAGGTCAGCGATTGCTTGACGTAGAATGTAGATCTTCTCATGCTCGCTTGGGTGGTAAAGAAGCTCTTCTTTACGCGTTCCGCTTTTGATCACATCGACTGCAGGGAATATTCTTCTATCTGCTAGGCGTCTATCAAGAACAAGCTCCATGTTGCCTGTTCCTTTGAACTCTTCGTAAATTACCTCTTCCATCTTCGATCCGGTATCGATCATCGCAGTTGCTATGATGGTTAAAGAGCCGCCATGCTCGATGTTTCTTGCAGCTCCAAAGAACCTTTTTGGTTTGTGTAGAGAGTTAGCATCGACACCCCCTGTAAGGATTTTGCCTGAATGGGGTTGAACGGTGTTGTAAGCTCTTGCAAGACGGGTTAGAGAGTCAAGTAAGATGACGACATCTTTACCTTGTTCAACAAGTCGTTTTGCTCTTTCAATCGCCATCTCAGCTACTTGGACGTGCCTTTCTGGAGGTTCATCAAATGTAGAAGAAACTACTTCTCCTTTGACCATCCTCTGCATATCTGTTACCTCTTCAGGTCTTTCATCGATCAAAAGGACGATCAAGACCGCTTCAGGGCTGTTTCTTGCAATCGAGTTAGCGATGTTTTGCATCAAAATCGTTTTACCAGACTTTGGAGGAGCAACAATGAGAGCTCTTTGCCCTTTACCAATAGGAGAAACGAGGTCTAAAACACGCATTGCATACTGATCTGACGATCCTTCCATGATAAAACGTTTATCAGGATGTAAAGGAGTCAAGTTTTCAAAAGCAATTCTATCTTTGACTTGATCGGGGGTTAAATCATTGATTCTATCTACTTTCAGTAGAGCAAAATACTTTTCTTTTTCTTTAGGAGAGCGGATTGCTCCATAAACTTTATCTCCCTTTTTGAGATCAAAACGGCGGATCTGTGCTGGAGATACGTAGATATCTTCAGGAGAGGGGAGGTAGCTGTAATTAGGAGAGCGTAAAAATCCAAATCCATCAGGAAGAACTTCTAAAATCCCTTCGCCTACAAGAATCTCATTGCCACGCTCTGAAATCGCCTTGACAAGATCAAAAACGATTTGTGCTTTAGATAGAGAGCTTGTGTTTTTTACGCCGAGATTTTTTGCCAAAAGGCTTAATTGATCGATGTTCATGCGCTGAAGATCAGCGATTTTAGTGATAGGCAGATCTCTTTGCTGCTCTTCTGAAGGTAATGGGGAGTTTTCTTGAGCTAGTTCTTGATCTTCGCTTTGTGTGTATTCTTCTTGGGATCTTCTGTGGTGGTGTTGGTGGTGGTGTCTTGGGTGATGCATTGGTTTTCTCGGCATCGGATTTTCGACATGCGTATCTTCTTTATTCATGGCGAGAACTAACTCCTGAATTTGTTAATAATGGTTTTTACTTGCTTCTCTACACTTTCAAGCGTGCCTTGATTGTGGATAATAAAATCAGCTTTTTCTTTCATTACATCCAAAGAAAGTCGTTTAGACATTCTTTGATCGTACTCTTTTTCATTCATCCCTTTGGCATGAGCTCTTTCAAGGCAGATATCTCTAGGAGCTTCTACAACAACGGTATAGTCAAAAAATTGATCAAATCCGCTTTCAAAGAGTAAGGGGACTTCAGCAACAAATAGATCTGTTTGCCCTTTTACATTTTCATATTCTTGCTCGATTTTGGCGAAGACTTTCGGATGGAGGATTTGCTGGAGTTTTTGAAGTCTTGAAGAGTCGTTAAATACCATACTAGCTACGATGTCGCGGCGAATTTGTCCTTGGACAAGCACCTGATTTCCTAAAAGTTGGGTGATTTTTTGAATACACTCGGTATCACTCGAGATTAAGTTGTGAACGACGGCGTCTGCATCTATGGTATATGCGCCATGTTGTTTAAAGAACCGGCAAACAGTACTTTTGCCAGAAGCTACACTTCCAGTAACTGCTACCTTTAGAATTTTAACACTCTCCCCAATTTTTTCCAATCGAAATATCCACCTCAAGGGGGACTTGGAGCGTGGCAACACTTTCCATGCACTCTCTAACAATTTTTTTACAGATCTCGATTTCCTCCTCTTTGCACTCTAAAATTACCTCGTCATGGATCTGCAAAACCATAAAAGAAGATAGCTGATTTTCTAAAAGTTTTTGATCAATTCTCAGCATAGCCAGCTTCATCAGATCAGATTGACTGCCCTGGATTGGTGCATTAACGCTGATTCTCAAAGCTGCTTGGCGAATCATCGCATTTTTGCTGTGGATATCGGGAACAAGCCTTTGGCGGTGCATGATCGTAGAGGTGTACCCTTTTTCTTCAGCCTCTTTTTGACATGTTTCAATAAATTCTTTTACTTTTGGGTAGTGGCGAAAGTAGGCTTCAATGAATTTGGCAGCTTCTTTTACTTCAATGCCGATCGTTTGCGATAAGCCATACGACCCTTGCCCATAGATGATGCCAAAATTGACCGCTTTTGCCTGGTTTCGCATCTCTTTTGTTACTTGATCAATGTTCACATGGAAGATTTTAGCGGCTGTATCGGTATGGATATCCACTTTGCGAGAAAAGGCATCAATCAAGGTAGGATCGTTTGAAAGATGGGCTAAAATTCTCAATTCGATCTGCGAGTAGTCGGCACTAAGAAATAAAGATCCTTTAGCAGGCTCGAACGCTTCTCTAATTTTTCTTCCGTTATCAGTTCTTACAGGGATGTTTTGGAGGTTCGGGTTATTGCTAGATAACCTTCCTGTAGCAGTTCCTGATTGATTAAAAGTGCAGTGGATTCTTTTTGTCTGTACGTTGATCTGTTTAGGCAGCGCTTCGATGTAGGTAGAGCGAAGCTTTTCCATAGCTCGATATTCTAGTATTTTTTCTGCTATAGGGTGATTTGCTTGAAGTGAAGCAAGCACATCTGCACTTGTCGAAGCGGTTTTCCCTTTAGGAATAGCAAGTTTTGTGAAAAGAATGTGGCTAAGCTGTTTAGGGGAATTGATATTGAATCTTTCTCCTGCCATCATGTAGATCTTCTCTTCTACTTCATGGAGTTTAGCACCAAAATCTTTAGCCATAACCAAAAGCTTTTCTTCATTGAGGTAGATGCCATGACGCTCCATCATAAAAAGCGTTGTGATCAAAGGCATTTCGATGGTGTAAAAAAGATCGCTAAGCCCTCGTTCTTTGAGTTTTTCACTAAAAAGATTTTTCAGTTTAAGGGTGTACTCAACATCTTCAGCGCAGTAAGCAGCAACTTTTTCAATTTCCACATCCAACATGGAAATTTCTTTTTTCCCCGATCCGATCAAATCCGTTATGGGGATTTTAACTTTGTCAAAAAATTCTAAGGAAAGCTGATCTAAGTTATGCTGATTGCGATCAGAGTGCAGTAGATACGAAGCAATCAGTGTATCAAAACCTGGCTGGATCTGAATCTTTTGGTTCATCAAAACATGCATGTCGTATTTGATATTGTGACCGATCCAAAGCTTAGATTCTAAAAGAGGTCGCAGCAGATTGAGAACGTTTTCTTTACCTAGCTTGCTCTGGCAAGGGATGTAGAAAATCTCTTCTTCATTTTCAGCAAGACCAATACCAACTAAGTCGGCTGTCATTGGACAAAGCTTGTCGGTCTCAGTATCGATGCAAAGAAGAGAAGCCTTTTCCCATTTTTTGATCTGCTTTTTTAAACTCTCTTCATCGTCAAGAATAGTGTATTTTGTCGTTGAGGGGCCCCGAACCGGCTCCATTTCCTTCAAAAGGGTGAGAAAATGAAAGCCTTGGTAAAATTCTTTAAGTTTTTCTCGATTACCATCTTTTAAACAAAAAAACGAGCAATCTTGAGGGAAGGGGACATCTAGCTGAAGAGTTGCTAATTTTTGACTGATGAGAGCGTTTTCTTTTTGCTCAATGAGCTTTTTTTGCCACGATCCGTTTTTGATTTTTTCTGGATGAAGAAGAAGATTGTGCAATGATCCATGCTCTTCTAAAAGCTTTTGTGCAGTTTTTGGCCCCATTCCCGATACGCCGGGAATGTTGTCAGAAGTATCTCCCATAATCGCTAGTAAATCGATGATTTGCGAGGGGAGTACACCATAAATTTCTTCTACTTTTTGGCTATCGACTATCAAGTTGTCTTTAAAGGTTTGCAAAAGAACAACATGGTCGTTTACAAGCTGGCACAAATCTTTATCGCTAGAGCATAAAAAAACTTTAGAGCCATTTTTTTCTGCCCATTTCGCAATGCTTCCCATGGTATCGTCTGCTTCTACTCCAGGAACAGACAGCATGGGTATGCCGGCATATTCACAAAATTGATGCGCCCATGCAAGTTGATAGATCAGATCTTCCGGCATCCCTTCGCGATGCGCTTTGTAGTCTTGATAAATGGCGGTTCTTGAATTTTTATTTCCCGGTCCATCGAAGACTGCGACCATGTGGCTCGGTGAGAAGTCTTTCATCAATTTTTGAATCGAACGAATGAACCCGTAGAGCGCATTCGTCGATTTTCCTTCAGGGCTTGTCATCTTTTTGATCGCGAAATAGGATCTAAAAAGATAACCAACGGCATCAATAACAAAGAGATTTTTCATTCCATTAAGTATAGGTAGCGGTGATAAGGAGGGCGATGGTCAGGTAAAAGCATTTTCATGAGAGAAAACTTTCCCTGGAGGACATCGGCAAAAAACGGCTGCACTAAAGACATAGAAACGCACTGATAGGGCCCTTCGATTCCAGCCCCTTTAGCAAGTTCTTTCAGCACTTCTTCTCTTGTGCTATCAGCTTCGTCTATATAGCCGTAATTTTTTGCTGTTTCAGCAGCGAAGATATTCGCGCCGTAATTGTTTATGAGTTCTTTTTCGCTGAGCATCGGTCTTGCTTTTGTCACAATGGATATAAAGCGCTGATAGTAGAATGCTGTAAGATCTCGAATGGGCTGCTCTGCTTTTTTTGCTTCTTCCCCTTCGGGCCATTTGATGAAAGGAAGAAACGGAGCTTTATTGATCCCTTCACTGATAATTTTTGCTTTTACACCATAGCGGTCCATGAAATTTGCAAAGTTGAATTGCGGCCCTAAAATTACACCGACAGATCCTACAATACTTGTAGGTGTTGCGCTCACTTTGTCAGCAGCGCAAGAGATGTAATAAGCGCCAGATGCGCATAGTCCTTGAACATATGCATAGACCGGTACGTTGTGTTTTGCTTTGTATGCAAGCAAAGCGCGGTAGATATTGTCAGAGTCAGTTACAGTTCCGCCCGGAGAGTTGATGTTAAGCAAAATTGCTTTTACGCGGTCATGAGCAAAGAGCCCTTCTCTTGAAGAGTGTAAAATGGTAGAAACAATATCGAAATTGAGGTTTTGATTGCCGATTTCATCTGTAATGTCTATCTGTAAAATGACAGGCGAATTATTTGCCAATACGGCCGAAGAGCCATTTTCATCAGGAAGAATGGTGACGTTTGTGAGATCTTGAATGCGATAAGGAGAGCTAAACATGCTAAATGCAATCAAGATGACAAAACTGGCAATAGCAAAGCCTATAACGGCCATGAGAGTTTTCAAAAAACTGCGCATCGCAGAATAAAAAAGCGATTCTCTAATCAGATTCATAATGTTCTCCGTTTCCTATCTCTATACTGTATGAGGAATAATTCTGCTAGAACAAAGCCCCCAACTATCAAAAATAGAGGTCTTAAAAAATCTGGAAATGGATTGCCTTGAGAAAGGTAAAGTAAAGTGAAAAATTGAATCGTAGTGGCTACTTTACCTGTTTTAAGCGAAGAGAATTGGTGCGATTTCAGTTTTTTGCAACCAATCAGATACAGGCCAAAAAGGATGAGCGCGAGATCTCTAGAGAGCATGAAAAGCGCATCTAATAATGTAAGTCTCCCTTCAAGCCCAAAAATCACCAAAACGAACATGACAAAAAACTTATCCATGCAAGGATCTAGTATTGCGCCGAATTTGGTAGGTTTATTGTAATTTCTAGCCAAAAAGCCGTCAAAGCAGTCAGAAAGCATCGCAAGGATAATCGCTCCGGTGCGGACATCGGCTTTGTTGATGAGAAATAATAAGGCTAAAGGTCCTCTCGAAAAGGACAAAACATTTGATAACGTTAACATCTGCGTTTGGTGAATTTATAACAAAAAGCACCAATTACAGCCACAGCGAAAGTACAAAAAATAATCAAATTTATCGATTTTTGGGTCGCCATAAGACTTTCTAGCGATTCAGAAATATTGTAAAAAATCGTAAAGAAAATTCCAGACCAAAGAAAGCAGGCAAAAATATCGCATACTAAAAATTTTACATACGAGAGTTTTGCCATGCCTGAAGTGTAGTAAACGATGTTTCTTGCGCCAAACGGAATGAATCTTACAAAAAACACCGTCCATATGCCAAATCTGTCATAATATTTTTGCATTTTCTCAACAAAAGGGGCAAACGGTTTGACCCTTCTGACGCCAAGTCTTCCTATCCAGTAGGCTATACTTGAAGCTGCTATGCAAGCTATATTGTAACAGACAAACCAAAAAATGATGGTCTTGGGATCAAAATTTGTAGCAAGTATGGCAGTAATGATTAGCAGTATATCAATACTAACAGGAACTCCTACAGCAGCAGAGAGAATAAGAAGCATCATCACCGGAAGGGCGATCTCTTGATTGCTCAATAAAAACTCTGCTATTTGATGCATCATGATGAAGCTTCCGCATAAGTTGTTTTTGGAGTATTGGCTCTAGTTGGTCTAGTTTCATCAGAAACTTCGGCAAACAAGTGGCCAAGCCCTTTTACGGCAGCGATCCATCCGACAAACACAAGCGCTAATATCACAGCTACATAAGGAGTGCTCAATGAGACTGAGCCAAAAACCATTAGAAGGCACTGGTGGACAAAAGATCCGCCTGATTTTCCAAGTCTTGATCCTACGCCGTCAATAGCAGCTTTTCCTTTGAGCTTTGATTCTCTGCTAAGAGGGATAAAAGCAATTTCTTTAGTTGCATCAAAGAAGGTGAATTTTCCTGCCCTTGAAAAGCAGTTTTGCATTGCACCAAAGAAAACGCAAAGACTAAGAGGAGATGCCCCAAGCCAAGCAGCAACGATCCCGATGGAGGGGATGTGGTTGAATAGCAAGAAAGAAAAAAACAGTATACCGGTAACAAGCAAAATAATCGGTGTGCAAAGCGCGCTAACGGTCCAGCCATATTTTCTAATCACATTGCCGCAAATAAAAGCTGAGACAATCGTAGAGGTCAGGCCGATAAAAATAAGGACTCTTCCCATATACGCATTGTAGTCAGCAGGATCTGGGCAAAGCGCTCTAAGTTGATCTTTCCATACAACTTCGATAAGGTTTAAAGAAATGTTGTATGCAAGCACCAATACAGCAATGTAGATCAAATAGCGGGACTGCGCTAGATAAGCAAAGTTTTTTCGCATACCCATTTTCAGTTCTGCTTTTTCTTCTTCGTGTTGATCTAGCTCTTCATTTTTAAAGACTTTAGTCGTTAAATATCGATACAGAGCAATCGCTGCTACTCCCGTACAAATTACCAAGATGGTAAGTAAAATTAAACTTTGTCCCCAGCGATCTTGCACAATCGATATAGTCTGATAGAGTTTTTCAGACGATAAAATGATCGCAAGCTGACCTGCTAGCATCGTTCCGATGTTTGCTCCAAGTCCAAGAATTGCATAGTATCTTTTTGCATCTTTTACAGATGTGACTTCATTAGCAAATCCCCAGAAAAGAACGCTCATAATGGTGGTTCCCCAAAGTTCAGACATCACATAAAATAGTGTGAATGTCCAATTTCGGAACACAGCCACAAGGCCGCTAAAGCCTTTTGGAAGCGAAGCTTGGAGCCTATCTGCAAATTCATGCGGATGCAAATAGTCGCGAAGCGGGTATAAGACAAAGGTAAAAAGGGCATAGAACGTTAAAAACCCCGCCATCATGATATAAAATACTTTATCGCGATGGAAGCGATTCGATAGCCTTGTGAATATATATGTTAACAATACCGCCATAGGCAAAATTGCCCATACTTTAATAAACGGTATTGCTTCAGCTCCTGAAGCAGGCGCTGTAATCACAAGAGCGTCTTTAGCAGCACGAAGTATGCTGTAGTTAAAGACGATCAAGGAATATATCACGAGCATCGGGAAGAACTTTTTGAGCTCAAACCGATGGATTGGCCAAAATAGTGATCGTAACCTACCAAACTCTTCTGTAGTTGCAGAAGTCATATAGCTTGCCTATGTGTGGGGATTTGAACAATATTATTTGGATATAGGGGGGCGCCGATTGTGATAGTAGAATAAAAACAGCTCAATAGATTCTTGAGCAAATGGCCCTCCCTTCGCCGTCAATTATACCTGTTTATCAGATATCTTCCACAAAAAAATTATTTCTTTAAAAAGTCGATGGCAGTTAGCGAGCCAAATTCAATAAATTCAAGAGCAGCGCCGCCACCTGTAGAGACGTGTGTAAATTTTTTACTAAGACCTGATTTTTCGGCAGCGTATGCAGAATCTCCGCCTCCTATAACAGTGGTAGCAGATAAAGAAGAAATCGCTTTTGCCATCGCAAAGGTCCCTTTTTCAAATGGAGAAACTTCAAAAATACCCATCGGTCCGTTCCAAAAAACTGTCTTTGCACCCTGCATCAAGTTTTGCCATTTTTCGATGGTTTTTTCTCCGATGTCTACCCCTTTTGCATCTATCGGAAAATCTTTATTTGTCTCAATAGTGCCATGATTTTCTGTAACGATATCGATGGGCAGGTAAATAGGGTTTTTTTTCTCTAATGCTTTATCAAGAATTTTTTTAGCTGTATGGATGTGCTCGTAATCGACTAATGATGCACCTACATTTTTTTCTTGAGCTTTAAAAAAAGTAAAAGCCATCGCTCCGCCGATAAAAAGAGCGTCAGCTTTTTCTAATAAAGCATAGAGCACTCCCATCTTGCTGCCCACTTTAGCGCCTCCAATCAGGGCGTAAAAAGGACGATCCGGATTTTGAAAAATTTTTGTTAAAATAGTAACTTCTTTTTCCATCAATAGACCGGCGCATCTTTTTTTAGGAAAATATTGAACAATATCAGCTGTTGAAGCATGAGCTCTATGGGCTGCGCCAAAAGCATCGTTGATATAGAAGGTGCCAAGTTCGGCTAATTGTTTAGCAAAGGAAGGATCTTTTTCTGGATTTTCTTCAGCTTCGTAAAAGCGAAGATTTTCTAAAAGAAGCACCTCTTTTGGCTTAAGGGCCAAAGCCATAGCTTTAACTTCACTGCCAATCACATCGCTAGCCATTTTGACAGGTGTTTGTAAAATAGAAGCAAGCTCTTTAGCAACAGGCGCTAAAGAATATTTTATATCCCTTTTGCCTTGAGGTCTTCCAAGATGGCTCAGCAGGATAAGGCTGCCGTTTGTTGCTAAAACCTTTTGAAGGGTTGGTAAAGCTTCCTTGATTCTTGTGGCATCTGTTACAGATCCGTTTTCGATAGGGACGTTGAAGTCTACTCTCACAAGGACTTTTTCACCCGCAAAGTTAATAGAATCAATAACAGGGAGCTCCATACCTAAAAATCCTCAACTTTTTATTGATGGGTAATTAAAGAGATTAAGCATGTTCATAATCAATGTGCTAATTTTTCAAAAAGCAGATGGTGGAATAAACTCTCTTATAACAAGGAACATATCAAATCATTTGTATTTAATACATGGTATTTTTTTTAGTATAGATAACAGGAGTGATCAGAAATGATGCCAATAGACCCTTTAAGCAAAACTGCTAGTTCTGAGCAAGATGCAAATACTTCCATCAATAGTGAAGATACGCAAGACTACCAAACGTGGCTAGATGATAACGGCTTTGAACAATTTGATGTGCAAAACTTTTACGATCAGATGCAAGGGATTTTTTCTCAAAATGACGCCCACAGCGCTGAGTTTTGGCAGCAGCATGGTTTGAGCTTTCAAAAAAATGGCAACGTCCGCTTGGTCAACTACGAAGGTGATTCTAGTGAAAAGCTCAAAGCTATCAAAGAAAAGCTCGAAACAATACAAGGCAGTAGTGAATCTCAAGAAGCTATAAAAAAGAGATCTTTTGATGAAAAATCAGGTGCGATCTATTTAACGGACCAAGAAAAAAATACGTTAGTTAAGCAGCTAAATACGGTAATTCGAGCGCACCATTGAGCTTTATCGATCTATAAATCGATATTTTCAAAAGGTCTACAGCTTTGAGAAAACCCTGTGCCCCGCTTTCTTTTTTTGAGCTCTGTCTGTAAGGAAAAGATCAAATCCTGGTCAAACTCTTGTCTAACGGCCCAGCGAAGATAGTCAAGGGGCAATTCTGCAAAGGTTCTCCCTTTGTGCTTTCCAAGGGGCATAGCTTTCATCAAAATAGGGTGTTTGAGTCTATCAAGAAGCTCGGAAAGAGAGCGAAATTGCATAGTTAAGTATTTGAATACTTTGATATTGACCACTACATCGCTCATCGCGCGGTGCGCACCTTCCGGTTCAATATTGAAGTGGTGGCGAAGCATTTCTAAAGAGTTAGTAGGGCTTTGTCCATACAATCTTGCAAGTCTTAAGGTATCAATCACGCGGTCTTTAGGGAAATTGACATGGATGCCAGATCTGATGGCTTCTTTTTCAAGCACAGCGAGATCAAAGCCGATGCCGTGACCAATGATCACTTCATTTTTAAGCAATGAAAGTACTTCAGGAAGCACCTCAGCGATTTTTGGTTTGCCTTGCACCATTTCATTAGAAATGTGATGGATTGCCATAGAAGCTTCAGGTATTGCAGTTTCTGGGTCAACTAGCGTTTCGTAAGTGCTAAAGATCTCTTCAAGGTTGAATTTGGCAACAGCTACTTCAATGATTCTATCGGTCTCTACACTAAGTCCAGTAAGTTCTAGATCGACGCAGACAAAGGTTTGCTTTTTCATTTTGTGGCCTTTTGGATCATAGTTAATAGCCGATCTTTGCCGGCTGAATCTTTAATGGTATAGGGTATTACAACAGGATTTTCTACAACTTCTTCTAGTAGTTTAGTGAACGCTTGGACCGTTGAGGCTTGTTTAGTTGTGGGGATCTTGTCGAGTTTTGTTAAAACAAAAAGAATAGGAAATTCTGCATTGCAGCACCATTCAATCATTTGCATATCTTCTTCTGAGGGCATATGTCGAATGTCAAGAAGCTGTATGATGACACCAATATCATTGCTTGATTCTAAAAAACATTGAATGTTTTTGCTCCAAGCATTTTGCCGAGTTTTGGAAGCTTTGGCAAAACCGTATCCAGGAAGATCTACGTAGTGAAAGCGATTTTGGATCAAAAAGAAATTGATGTGCTGAGTTTTTCCTGGGGTAGAGGAGGTCTTAGCGAGATTTTTAATCGCAGTTAAGTGGTTGATCAAAGAGGATTTTCCTACATTAGAGCGTCCTACAAAAACAATAGCTTTAGAAATTTTAGGGTAAGGAGGTGCGCAAAATGAGCCTAGGAACATGAAAAACTCCTTGTTTCTTCATCAATGACAGATAGGACAATTTTTTTATGGGGCATGATCAATAAATCTTCGATTCTTTCGGGCCACTCTATCAACGTGATATAAGGCGCATGTAAATATTCCTCAAAACCTGCCATCAGAAAGTCTTCGCTATTGTTGAGGCGGTAGAGGTCAAAGTGGCAAACGACATCTTTTGTTTTGGTTTCATAAAGATGCATGTAGGTAAAGGTTGGAGAGGTGATCGTTTCTTCTTGAATTTCTGTTAAAAAAGAAATGATCCCTTTCGCAAATGTCGTTTTTCCGGAGCCCATCGTTCCATACAAAGCGATGAGCGTACCGGGAGTGAGCTTTTTTGCTGTTTCTTCTGCAAACTGAGCTGTCTCTAAGAGAGATTTACTGATCATCCTCGTCTTCATCAGCCTCTGACGAACTTTCTGACTGCTCTTCTGTCCAGCGCTCGATGTGGCGGATGAAAGCTTCATGACCACTTAGACTTTCTACGAAGGCTGAAATTTTGGTTTCGTCAAGGTGTTTTTGGATGAATTCAAGGAAATGTTCTTCAATTTCAAATCGGTTCTGTTTCGTAATGTCTGAAAAGCGGACGTGTTTGATTTGGTATTTGAGGAAGTCCTCTACTACAGCTTTTTTGCTATTGAATAATTTACCTGTCACAACGGATGTATAAACAGTTTTTGTGATCGGTTCGCGACGCACTTGAATGTAATTTTTGATTACTTCAGGATCTTCTGAAACGTAAAATTTCTTTACTTTCATCCCATCTTTGCGTTCAGTGTTTTCTTTGCAGTTTGAAACCCAGTCGTAAATGGCATCTTGCGGGTTTGGATGTGTGTTGTCTCCGAATACTTTCCCTGAGAAAGGACAGATATAGATGCGGGTGGTTTCGGAATTAACAGTAGGAGCTCCGACCTGGATTTTGATTTCAGTTTCGCGCCAAAGTTTGTTTTCTTGTTCGAGCAATTTGACAAGCTCATCTTCACTTTGGTAAATCTTTTTTTCACGCCCGAAAACAACAGGGTCGAGATGGAATTTTTTTTCTAGAAATAGCAGATATGTACTCATCAAATCCGCTTTGCGATTTTTTCTTAAGTAGGCTTCAAGCTCGGCCATGAGTGGATCTGAAACGACCATTTTGCCCATTGTAATACTCCATTTTGGTGAAAGCTTACCGCGTTCATTAATTATTCACAAATGAATTAAAGTAGAGGTGGTAAACTCCAATAAATTAGCAAAAGTTTTTTAGAAAACAAGGGGTTTTTTAAAATTTCTTGACTCTTCTCATCGCATAGTGCAAGCAAAGATTATACTTGTCCTAGCATCCTAGTTGTGCTAGGATGCTCTGAAAAATTTTTAGTTAGGGGGATATTGCTTATGACTCTTCATATCGAGGAAATCGAAGTCGCCGAATATGAAAAAGTACTTTACGCAGAAGATCTCAGTGTAGGCCTTTCTTGCTATATTGCAATTCATAGCACAGCTTTAGGGCCGGCAGTGGGCGGAATCAGAATATTTCCTTATACTACTAAAGAAGCCGCTCTAGAAGATGCTCTAAGACTTTCAAAAATGATGACCTACAAATCTGCTTTAGCTGAATGCGGCTTTGGCGGAGGCAAAAGTGTCATTATTCTCGATCCAAGGCTAAAGACAGATGCCCTTTTAAAAAGATTTGCTGAAATCGTTCACTCTCTTGGTGGAAAATATTTTTGTGCAGAAGATAGCGGCTGCAGTCCGCAAGATGTGGTAACTATTCGGGAAGTGACCCCTTATGTTCTAGGACTAAGCGGCAATCCAAGCCCTTATACAGCATGGGGAACTATGCGCGCTATGCAAGCTGTAATGGAATATATGGATGGCTCAGACAGTCTAGAGGGTAAAACTATTGCTATTCAAGGTGTCGGTGCAGTAGGAGGCTATTTAACAGAACTGCTATTTTGGCAAGGTGCAAAGCTTATCGTAAGTGATATGCATAAAGAACGCTCTTTAGAAATGAAGCGCCGCTTTGGAGCAGTAGAGGTCTCATTGGATGAAATCACCCAAGTGAACTGCGATATTTTAGCTCCATGTGCAATGGGAGGGGTTTTCCATGCAAAAAATATCGATTTATGCAAGTGCCGTGCGATTGTAGGGTGCGCTAATAATCAACTTTTAACCCCAGATGATGCTTACCGCTTAAAGAAAAAAGGGATTGTTTATGCACCAGATTTTGTCGTCAATGCAGGCGGCGTTGTGAATGTACAGATGGAGATGGATACAGCAGAATACCACCCGATGCGCGCAAGAGCAAATGTTGATAAAATTTATAAAAGACTTCTTTCTGTGTTCCACATAGCAGATACAAACGGGTATACAACTGACTTTGCAGCTATTCAGCTAGCAAAGCATCGCCTTCGTTATGGCATAGGTAAAAGGGTAGAAGCAGTGAGTGTATGAAGACATTAAAATTTTTGCTTGAAGAAGAGTTTAAAAAGGGATTTGCTACTGAAACAGTAGAGATCACGCAAGCGACAAACGAAAAATTTGGCCACTACCAGTGCAATAGCGCTCTTTCATTGGCAAAAGATAGAAAATGCTCTCCTAGAGAGCTCGCTCAAGCGGTAATTGAAAAGATCAAGTGTCCACTGATTGAGAAGATGGAGATAGCAGGCCCTGGATTTATCAATATCACAATCAAAAATGATTCCTTGGATCACGATTTGATGCAGATTTTGCAAGATCCTTTTTTAGGGATGATGCGCCCTGAAAAGAAAAAAAGGGTCATTGTGGAGTTTTCTTCTCCTAATATCGCCAAAGATCTTCACGTAGGACATTTACGCTCGACAATCATCGGAGAATCCTTAGCTAGAATATTTGAATTCTTTGGTCACGATGTAATCCGGCTCAATCACGTGGGAGATTGGGGTACGCAGTTTGGCATGCTCATTTGCTATCTAACAGAAAACCATCTTCTCGATAATGAAAAATACAATCTCGACGATTTGGTGGTTTGGTATAAAAAATCCAAAGAGCAGTTTGACCTTGACCCTAACTTCAAAAAACGTGCGCAAGAAGAGGTTGTAAAGCTCCAATCAGGCAATCGTGAAAGCCTTGTGGTTTGGCAAAAAATCTGTGATATTTCTAGAAGACGTTTCAATG
>VGMA01000001.1 GCA_016866575.1 Chlamydiota bacterium | reverse complement strand
TAACAAGAATACGATTTTTTAACAAGACGGGTAAAAAATTATTGAAAGTAGATTAAAAACCTTATGGTTGTTAAGCTTGCGCGGGAAAAAATAGGAATTTCATGATTTATAGTACTTTAACTAGCTCAGGATCTTCGTCATTTGAGATACCAAATTACGAAAACCCTCTAAAAAGCTTTGCTGATGAAATAATAAACATCGCTCAATCTAATGGAAATTTTTTTAAAGAAAGAGAAGTCTGCTATCTTTTCAATAAAGGGCTCCATTTTGACTACAGCGATGAAAGTAATGGCATTGAATTTTCTAACACAGCCTTTCACTCTGCATTAGACAAAGCCTACCAAATCGCACAGCTCAAATTTTTGCATGCTTTTTCGAGTAGCTATGCAATCTACCCGATCAGCACAGATTGGATAGAAAAATCAAAATGTTTTTATAATATACCCTTCCATGAATATTTAGGAATATTGCAAGCTCTTTCCCGCCCGGTGACATCGATTGTCAGAAATCCATCACCTAATTGCTTTGAAGCATTTGAAAGCCAGATGGTATCAGACTCAAGTGCAAATGCTCAGCAAGATTGGGGATTTGTTTCTGTAGATATGGATGAAACTGAAGCTAGCCTTTCTCTTCAAATGCCTTTAGCCTCCTCAGCACAGATGGATGAAAGCTCTGAAGCTGTAATTGAAGACTGTCGTTACCAAGATCTAGCAGCCATCCACTTACTTGTAAGAATTGCAGAGTTTTTCTTTGTCCACCCAGAAAATTTTGCTGCATCTTCTATAGCTGGATCTGGTGTATTAACAACAGATAATCCGATCTATAGCTCTGCTTGCTCTTTAACTCGAAGCTTTCGGCATGTAGTCCATTTAGCGTCTTTAGATGCCAATTATTTAGAAATTGAATCTCAATCTATTGATTTTTTCAAACAAGCTAACGGATTTTCTCAAAAAGTACTGCAATCTTTTTATAACCAACAGCACGTACGCAGCTTCAGCCGCTCTTATGGTTCTTTATGCCTTTCTCCTCACGGCAGCCGTAATAGAACGCCTAATTCTGTCGCAACAAGAAAATTTTCAGAATTGCAGTTTGCAGAAGCTAGCAGTCCAAGAGAAAAAATGTTGAAAGAAAAATAATCTCTAGAAAAAAAATCCCTCTTTTTGGTTTAATGTGACCATGCGCCTGTAGTTTAATGGTAAAACTTCAGCCTTCCAAGCTGATAACGTCAGTTCGATTCTGACTAGGCGCTTTTTCTTCTACACGGGAGCTTTATCTGGGCTCAAATCGATACGGCAGCGAATCGATAAGACGCAAGGCCTTGCAGGTTTTGCGAGTGATATTTCTCATTTTTTTAGCTTTGGCTATGCGCGTTTGGTATCTTGCTATTATCACCCATGAAGAGCATGTCCAAATTGCAAGAAAACCTCAAGTGCGTACAGTCATTGAGCAAGCAAGCAGAGGGACGATACGCGATCGCTTCAACATCCCTTTAGCCATCAATAAAATCCAATACGATGTCACCGTCTGCTATGACCCAATTAGAAGACTTGCTCGTACGCAGTGGAGAAAGGATGCATCAGGCAAAAAAACAAGAGTGTTTCTTCGACAAGAATATGTAGACAATTTGTGCAATATGCTCGCTAAAGAACTCGATCTTCACGCTAAAGACATTGAAGATCTTCTCTACAGCAAAGCAGCGCTGTTCCCCAATACTTCATTTACAATCAAAGAGAACATTCCAGAAGAACTTTTTTATAAAATGAAGCTTCTAGAAAGAAAATGGCCGGGACTTGATCTACAAATTTCTTCAAGAAGATACTACCCCGAGGAAGAAATTGGTGCGCACGTAATTGGATACATGGGTGCAATTAGCGAAAAAGAGTACCTTTCTGTACACCAAGAGCTCAATGAGCTGAAGGAATTTGTCAAATCCTACGAAGAAGGGATTCCAACTCTTTTGCCAAAAGGGTTTTCCAATAGCTTAGAGGTAAAACAAAGGCTAGATGAATTAAAGGCGCGCTCTTACACGATCAATTCCCGCGTAGGAAAGGCAGGAATTGAATCGACCTATGATGAAGATTTGCGGGGATTCTACGGGAAAAAGAAATATGAAGTAGATATTCAAGGGCATTTTCTTCGTGAGCTTCCTGAATCCTACGCTTCTACTGCAGGCCGAAGAGTACTTTTGACAATTTCAAGCGAGATGCAGGCCTTTGCTGAATCGCTACTTGCCCAAAATGAAATTTATCGCGAAGAGAACTTCAAAAGAGCAGGTGTGTTTCATGACTCTGTCCCTGCTCCTTGGATAAAAGGGGGCGCTATAGTTGCAATCATTCCCCAAACAGGTGAAGTTGTAGCCTTGGCTTCTTATCCAAGATTCAATCCTAATGACTTTATAGAAAAATCCCCCTCTCTTCATAAATGGCTAGAAAGCAATTCGTATATCGCTGATATCTGGGATGGAGCTCGCTGTTTAGAAAGAGATTTTTCAGCAGCACACAAACCTCCCCATATCTTAGAAAAACAAGAGCTTACCTGGGAGTATTTCCTCTCTACTGTTTTATCAAAAAAAAGCTCTATTAGAAAAGTGCTTAAACAGATCGATTCAGTAAAACAGATTGCAGAACTGCAGATGCGTTTAGAAGATCTTTTACAAATAGATAGTCTTCAAGAAGCGGTAAATAAGCTTCCTGAACTCGCATCAATACCCTCTACAGAAGATAAAATACTCTTAATCGATTTATGTAGAGTTGCTTTACATCACCATTTATTCAATCCTGAGATTTTACCTCATCTCGATAGCATCACACTTCAAGAATATCGAAAAGCCTCTCAGGCAGCAAGCGTGCTAAAAAAAGAGATCGCTAAACACACTAAACAGCTGTTTCATTTAATTGATTTTCCTAAGTGGAGAGAGCTTCATTTTAAAGAGTATCTCAAGGAAAAACGGGATCTAGAAAAAAAAGAAAAACGGCACCAAAAGCCCTATCTTGAATATCTCGAAGAACGTGAAGAAGCTCTTTTTGAACTCTTTTTTTCAGAAAACAGCTACGCTCTTTTATCTTTATATCTTGTCCCAGATGAAAAGATTTTTATAGAGCATCCTTTATACCCATACATAGAAGGGCTAAAAAAAATTAAGGGCCCTCTTATTGATCAGCATCTAAGTTTTCTGAAAAATCATTTAGAAAAAATCCCAAGCTCTATTGTTATCCCCTATTTAAGGACTATGAGGCGATTTGATGAGCTCACAAGACCTCTTTTAGGACGCTATTATTTGCCCTCAAAACCGGGCAGAGTGGCTATAGAAAAAGATCTAGCTCGTCATTTTTATCCAGCTAGCGGTTTTGGATTTGCTAGATCTTACGCCTTCCAAGAAACCGTGCCCCAAGGCTCTATTTTTAAAATTGTCACTGCGCTCGAAGGTCTTGATCAACATTTTGCAAAAACTGGAGATCTCAACCCCTTTACAATTGTCGATGAATGCAAAAACCTTTCTGATACTTCCGCTTCTGCCGTTTTAGGTTATACAAGCCAAGGCACTCCCATCACAAGATTTTATAAAGGGGGAAGACTTCCCCGTTCATACAAAAGGATTGGCAAAATCGGTTTATTAGATGCAATTGAGCAATCTAGCAATATCTATTTTTCTCTTCTTGCTTCAGAGGTGATCAAGGATCCGCTAGACATTGGTAAAACGGCAAAGAAATTTGGCCTTGGCTCTAAAACAGGGATCGATTTGACAGGAGAAGCTGCAGGTATTATTCCTACTGACGTTGCAGATAACGTCTCAGGGCTTTACTCTTTTGCTATCGGGCAGCACTCTTTAACAGTGACACCTTTACAAACTTCACTATTTCTTTCAGCTCTTGTGAATGGATCTTTACTTCTTAAACCTCAAATTACCCGATATATTGCCAATATGGAGCCTTCAACGAATGCAGAATCTAGGTTGCTGTCTTCTCAATACAGCTACAAAGATCTGCTTAGCAGCATAGGGATTTACTTTCCATTTTTTACTGAAGCTGAAAGCAAACCTGAAGCTCCTTATTTATGCAAAACCAAACCAGAAGTGCGTAATCGCCTCTATATTCCCGAGGAGGTGAAAAAAACTCTTCTTCTTGGAATGCACCGTGTGATAAATGGGGATAAAGGCAGCGGCAGGATAAAGAGTATTCGTACACTTAATGAATTTTTGCCCATGAAAAAAACTTATCAAGAAATTCAACCTAGCATGATCGGCAAAACAGGAACTGCGGAGATTTTGTATCGCCCTTGTTTGGATAAGGAATATCAACCTATTTTGTGTAAGCACATCTGGTGTTCTGTTGCTTCTTTCAAGCCAAAAGATTCGGTAGATGAACTATTTGATGAACCGGAGCTCATTGTTATTGTCTCTTTGCGCTATGGAGATTATGGAAAAGAAGCGCTACCTTTGGCTGCAGAAATGGTAAAAAAATGGAGAGAACTGCAAAATAGATGAAGGTACTTACATACAATATATTAGCTCCATGTTATGCCTCTTTACATGCACATCATTATCCTAGCTGGGATGAAAGAAAACACATCATTATCGATCAAATCCACTCTGTAAATCCCGATATTGTCTGCTTGCAAGAAGTGGACTATAAATCTTTTATGTTTATTGAGTCTGAGCTTAGAGCAAAAGGGCTTCGCGGAATTTATGCGATGAAAAGCTTTGGGAAACTAGAAGGTGTTGCCCTTTTTTTTCGCTTTGAAGAGCTTTTATTTGTAGGCTCTGAAATCGTCTTATATCACGACTACTACCTTGACAAATCAACTTCTATCCCCTTTGCATCAGGTGATAATGTCCTTTTTCTTTACGTAAAAACCATCAAAGGTCTTTTAGGGGTAGCAACAACGCACATCCATGCCTATTTTCCTGAAGACAACTATATTGAAAAAAAGGTCAATTGCTACCAAACTCAGCAGCTTTTTACTTCCTTTCTTCCTGAGAGAACTTATATTGACCATTGGATCATTGCAGGAGACTTCAACACAGAGAAAATCAAAGACTCCTATTTAATCGATAACGATTTAGTCGATGCTCATAAAGATGTATTCTTAAGCACCTTTGAAGATAAAAAAATCGATTACATTTTGCACTCTAACACATTAGAGAGCTCTCCTATACTGTTAGATAAAACAGAAGGCAGCGATCATAGACCGCTACTTACCGACTTCTGTTTTAAAGCTACTATTTGAGCTTTTTATCTGTTGCTTCTGAATAAATTAGAAAAACCAGGAATCCAGCAACAAGAGCTTACTTGATTTGTTACAGGAGTTCTTTCATATGTAAATAGTTCCGCTTGAGGTATGCTCGTTTGGGGTTCAAAAGGTGTATCAGATTCTGTTTTTTCCTCAACAGGTTCTTTAAATGTAACGCTTTTACTTTTTGAGAGGCTCACTTTTATCTCTATATCTTCCGGCGGCTCATACCCATCATTGTCTAAGCGATAGCAAAGATGAGAGAGCTTTTTTTCCACCTGAAAAAGAGTGAGTTTGTATAAAGAGAGCAAATCATTTGCTTCCTCATTGATCTGGCATTCGATCAAAGCCGTCTCTTCTTTATTTTCTGCCCATTCAAGAGCAGAAACTACATAAAACATTCTAACAAAAAGCTCTAATGTGAATGCATTAGAAGCAAGTATTTGGTATTTACGGAATATCTCTTTTCTAGCAATTTGTTGCTCAGGTTGTATAAAGTTGACTATGATGCACATCGAAATCTCTTGGATTCGATCAATCAAATACAAGCACTCAACTTCGATTTGAGCTTCTAGTACAATTTTATGATCAGACCACCAGGAAAAAAGAGCTTGTTTTTCATAATCTTGCGCCGGAATTGGCAATGGATAAAAGGGGGGATCCACTAGCAATAGAGGTTTTATTGACATATTCTCATCCTTATTTTTTAAGACCCAAAGATTATGGGGTATATACTCTTAAGTGCCAATGACTATTTAACTGAAAAGCTCTTGCTTCCTTTTGATTTTTTTTATGATAAGCTAAAGAGCTCTTTATCGATTGTTTGATTTTCGCTATATCTTTCAATTTTCATGGAAAAGAAACTCCTTTATCGCAAAAATTTCAGACAAAGCGACACTTTCTTTAGACACAACATGCATTAAATCTTCTTATTCATTAAGAAAATGTTAATTAAATCTATAGGGTAGAGAATTTATTTTATAGAAAAATTTGCTATTTTGACTTTGATCGATGCTTCTTTATATCTAAAAGAACATTAGGCAAAAATTTGATCAAATCACCTGCACACATACAATCCTCTGTGAGCTCTTTTTCAGCAGCTTCTCCAATCAATTGGTGCAAAAGCACAGCCATCGCAGCTGCTAGCCTTGGCTCGATTTGTCTAGCAAGTATAGCGCCTAAAATGCCTGAAAGGACATCACCACTTCCGGCTGTCGCCATGCCGGCTGATCCGTATGGGCAAATTAAAGGCGTAGTATGGGGATGATAAATCAACGTAGGAGCTCCTTTGATCACAAGTGTAACATTTTCTTCATCGACAAACTCTTGAGCCCCTTTTGAACCTAAAATAGCTTTTAACTCCCCATGATGGGGGGTCAAAATCTTAGCTGCATTCGTTTTGGGCAATTGATGATAAAAAAACAGGGCATCCGCATCGAGTACCATTGGCACGTTGATCATCAAAAGAAGGTTTTTTAAAAAATGCAAGACCTCCTCTTTTCTTCCTAAACCAGGCCCTATAATCACACTTTTTGTTCGCCTAAGCTCGTTTTTAATCACCTCCATATCATCCCATGAGTGCTTAATGAGCTCATAAGGAGCTGTGATGAGCTCTTCTTCTATCTCTTTTGGATGAAAAAGTTTAACAATGCCGGCGCCGCTTCTTTGCGCAGAAGACATCGATAAGATCGCCGCACCAGCCATTGATGATGAGCCTGCAAAACCTAAAACTTGGCCTACACTGTATTTGTGATCATCTCTCAATCTCTTAGGCCAATGATCTTCTAATAAATGACGTGATATGAGATAAAAAGATGGACTTAAGTTAGCCCGATAGCGCTCTGACATCCCAAAGCTATTGATTACAATCTTATTAGCGTGGCGAAATCCATCTAAAAGAAAATGGCCTACCTTGTATTCCCCTAAAGCAATGGTTTCATCTGCAAATATTGCCGTTTTTGAAACCTTTCCACTATCTCCACTCACTCCAGAAGGGATGTCTATACTAATAACAAACATATTCCAGCGATTGACCTCTTCTATCACATCGTGGATGTACTCTTTTAGATCGCCAGTAAATCCTGTCCCAAGCATCGCATCGATGATCAGCCCTTCATGAGGCTTTTGAAGTTCATCTCTGCGGGAGATCAAAATGACTTTGCCTCCCAAATTCAAAAATTTTGAGGCCCTTTCTACACAAAGTAAAGAACATGCGTCAAGGGGATAGAGCTGATAGATAACTATGTCGAAACCTTGCTCTAAAAGTAAAGAGGCAGCGCTATAGCCATCGCCTGCTTTATTGCCTTTGCCTGCTATGATTGTGAGTGTTTTGGGGATTTGCCTTTCTTCACAAAAGGCTTGGACATGCTTTTGAATCGCTTCTGCAGCCTTGTCCATATAAAAGGCTCCGGTATGTTCGCTATTAGCGTCACCACCTTCAATAGCTAGTTTTTCAACTCGCGCCATCTCTTCGGCAGTGACAACTTTACGCCATTGCAAACGATCTTTTTCCATAACCGGAGTTTTACAAAAAACCGTTTATTAGACCAGCTCTTCTTTACGCTCTCTAGTGAGTAGGTTTTTCACCGCTTCTTTAGGATCAAGTCCATCAACTAGCACAGCATAGACTGCGTTTGTGATCGGCATTTCAAGATCATATTTATCTGCTAACTGTTTTGCAGATATCACTGTGCTTGCCCCTTCGACAACCATGTTGATGTTGCTTGCTGCTGCATCTTGTTTGACGCCGGTACCAATCATGTGGCCAAAGCGGTAGTTTCTCGATAAAGAAGACATGCACGTTACACAAAGATCCCCTAGTCCTGCAAGACCATTGAGCGTTTCCTCTCTTGCCCCTTTTACTGAAGCAAGCCTTTTCATCTCGTGAAGACCGCGTGAGATAATCGCAGCTTTTGTGTTATGTCCATAGCCTAAACCTTCAGCAATGCCTGAAGCAATGGCCATGACGTTTTTGATCGATCCGCCAAGAGCTACACCATTAACGTCGTCACTCACGTAGATTCTAAAATAGGGACTTGTGAAAATTTCTTGGATGGTTTCAGCAACTTTTTTGGAATACGCGGCAGCTACTGCTGAGCTTGGATGTTTTGCCATCACTTCATCAGCAAGTGTCGGTCCACTCAGCTGGCCTACTTGCATTTGATAATCAGGGCCTAAAACTTCTAATAAAATTTCAGGCAGCAATAAACCGCTATTTTGCTCAATCCCTTTCGAAGTAAGAATGATTGGGCAATTCACCCCCCCAAGATCTCTAATTTTAGAGAAAACAGGGCGAATCCCTTTTGTCGTAACGGATTCAACTATAGCATCTTTTTCTTGGATCGCTTTTTCAAGGTCTTTTTCGATTTTGAGTTTATCTGAGAGCTTGTAGCTTGGAAATTTCGGATGCCCGTTGCCACTAGCTATGCTATCAAGAACGTCATGTTCAATTGACCAAATCGTAACATCATGCCCATTTTCTGCTGCGACGTTAGCAAGGACAAGTCCCCATGCTCCACATCCTAAGTAACAAATTCTCATCATTCCTCCGTAAAATGGCTCTTTGATAAAAAAGATTACCCATCCTTTAAACGATCAAAAGAGCCAAAAAATTTTTGTAAAAGAAGATCTCTTTCTCTACAGATATAGTCTGTTAGTAAAAGTAGTATATCGAAATGAAACTTAGGAATCAACAAAGATGAAACTACTCAAAAACATCTAATATTGAATAGATTAAAATATGGAGGCACTTCAATATCAGTACAATACAAAACCTATTTTTATATTCTGTTATCTTCTATAAAACAAGAAAATAAAGCCCTGAAAGCCTATGCAAAAAATGCCAAGCGATCTAGAAAAAACCGTTAGAATACTGTGCAATATGGCTCAAGCGCTCAAAAAAAATAATTCCCATTTGGAAGAAAAAAAAGAGCTCCTTCAGCAAGCAGGTTTCAATAAAACTCTTGAAAAAGGGCTCAAAAATGGCTCTTTGGATCTTAAAAAAGAGGAAATAAAAGCGCCTGATTTACAAAAAATCATGAAAAAAATGTCTGATTTTCTTGAAAAGATTCAAAAAAAATCTACTTAGACAACAGATCTTCTAACGATTTAATCGGAAAAAATGCCTCTTCCCTTCGATACTCAACAACTGCCCACTTTTTAGCCAAACAATACAGATCAAAAATGAACTTTTCAAATTGGTAGTGGTTTTGCTTTTGGACTAAATGCCAAGGCAAACGATAATCTGCCCCTTTTTTGATAAAATCTAAAGAACAAGAGAACATACCGGTATTAGAAAAAAACGCTGATTTTCGCTCTTCTTGAGACAGCTCAAAATATTCTTTTACATAGGCTTTGCCATCTTTTTCTACTAAAACACCCGTCTTTTCATCTAAAGAGCTCTTCTTTACCACTTTGATAACTAAATCAAAACCTTGATGAACTAAGCCAAGTGCAGCTGTATCGCATGGATTTGATAATGGGTTATCTATCATGATGACATTGATTGCCTCTACACCAAGGGCCTGCCACTTTTCTATTAAGCCAGCTTTTTGAAAAGCGCTATACATGCAGCCATTACCGGCCGGAGTAGAAAGATCTTGCCAGACCCCCTCTTTAGAAAGTGTAGGGGCTGTTTGCTGAGTAAATAGATCGATAGCCTCTTTTTTTAGCCCAAAATAGTTCTGTTTTTCGAAAAACTCAACGGTTTGTTTGTGATTGTCATCAGATGTCATTACAGCAACTTGAACATTGTAAAGCTTCATCTTGTCAAAAAGATGGGCAAAAAGCGTTTTACCTTGAAAGACAAAAGCACCTTTAGGCCCGTTAAATCCAAGCCGCGTCCCCTTGCCTCCTGCTAAAATGATTACGCCAATCAACCCTTGATATTTAGAAGTTAAGTCGCTATGAATAAAAGCTTTGCTTACAGGGATTGCCTTGCCTATCTGCCACTCTTTTTTTCCTTGAAAAACTTCAAAAAGCTCTTTTTTCATCTATAAAAAACTGGATATCACTAAAGAAGTAGAAGTAAATAATACGGCGGCCAAAGAAAAGAAGAACATCTTTTTTGCCCACTGTATATCTTCAATCGATGGAATCGAGTCTACCTTGTTTTGACCTTTTAGAAAAAATCCGTAAATAGCGAATGCTATCCACGCAATATTAAGGATGAGAACATATGGCGCTAATATCATACAAACTAAAGCATACCCCACAAGATAGACAAGCATCGCTACTTTAGTGATAAAGATCCCTTCTTTGATAGGAAGTAAAGGAATACTTGCTTTTGCATAGTCGTGAAAGCGGTAAATAGCGATCGCAAAAAAATGGGGCATTTGCCAAAAAACAACCAATAAAAAAAGCAAAAACGCTACAAAATCGACTCTTCCGCTCACTGCGCTATATCCTACAACAGGAGGCGTTGCTCCTGCAATTGCTCCAATCAGTGTGGATTCTGAAAATCGATATTTACCAAAGCTATAGGCAAATACATAAATTGTTAGCCCAAAAATGGCAGTAAAAGCGGCCATGATATTGGTGCCTAAGAAAAGTGCAAAAAAACCTATTACAGACAATATTGCCCCTAACAACTGCGCTTTAAAAAGAGGGATTTGCTTAGTGACAAGGGGCCTATTTTTGGTCCTTTCCATCTTTTCATCTATTTCTCTATCGATGAAATTGTTCCAAATGCATCCAGACATGATCACACAAGAAAGACCAAAAAGGGTCCAAATAAAAAGGGGAAAATCCCATCTACCTTGAGACGCTGTTGCAAACCCTGCAATCATTGTAAGTAAGTTGCCTACGACAATCCCGGGCTTGACTAAAACTGCGTACTGTCGAACAATCTTTTCCATAAATGTTTATTGTGGCAAAATTCGTTTTGAAAAGGAATAAAATTATGAAAACAGTTTACCTATTTTTACCCTTAGCTCTTGTCTTTACTGCATGTACAAGACAAAATTCTTCAAGGCTAGACGATGCAACCTCTAGTGTATCTCCTATCGGCAAAACGGCTGCAGAATCTGAAAAAAACTCTGAAAGCTTAAGCGCCGAAAATAGCTCTTTAGAAATTGCTGTTCCCCTCATCGCATCAATTTCTGAAATCATCGAAGATGAAGATGAATTCATTAACGATGAAGGAGATGATCCGATGTTGATTGCAGATGAATCTTTAGATGATTCACTAGATCAAATGCAAAGTGATGGCGGTGAAGAGCAGTCGACTCCTTTACAAGAAGAGCAGCAAGAATCAGGTCCTGATGAGCAACATGACTCTATTGAAAATGAAAATGAACAAAATTTCGATATAGGAAGTGAGCCATCTGAAGAAGATGACTATGCCGATAACGATTAAAGAGATCCTTTCATTTGCTTATGCATTTGCATATCCATAGGCATCATATTGTAGTTTAGGTGGTTCATGATCCATACTGAGCCACCAATCAAAATGATTGTTACCGCTAACATAAAGAAAAACGCCAATAGATTCCATCTAGGCTTTGCTTCAAGACCAAGTCCCAAAAAAGTCACAAGCAAAACAACACACTCAATGACTGCTAAAGTGGCTATCAAGAGCATAGATGAAGCTAAGTAGGAAAAAATGGTGAGGATAACAGCTGCTATAAAGCCTAAAATGAGAGGTTTAAAGCTAGAGTTCCACTTATGGCTTACATCGATCATAAAGCTCCTATTAGATAGACAATATTGAAAATACAAACCCATACGATAAAGATAAACTGCCAAAACATTCTCAAACAGCTCAGGCGGCGAATATCTGTATCTGTGATTTGTCTAAAAAATAGAGGTATAAGAAAGACAAATACCCATAGTATTGCAAAAAAGACATGGAAAGCATGCGTTCCGATAATCGTAAAAAAGGTCGATAAGAAAGCGCTAAACTTCCAGCTATACCCTCTTTGTATCCAATCAGAGAGCTCTATCCACTCCATAGATAAAAAACCTAAGCCTAATAAAGCTGTGATGAGAAAAAAAGTTATGGCTCTTTTACGCTTTCTTCTATGGACGAAAATAGAGCCAATTCCACTTGTTAGGGCTGCAAATAACAAAACAAAAGTTTCTATAAGCGCATAAGGAAGATTGAATAAATCTTTACCTGAGGGGCCTGAATTTACTCCATCTTTCAAAACAGCATAGGCTGCAAAAAAAGCTGCAAACATCATGAAATCTGTTAATAGATAGCACCAAAAACCAAAAATTGTTTTTGAGTAGTTGTCGTGATGGGTGTCAGGATATGCTTCATGCATCGCGCTTGATCTCCTCTACTGAAATGTAATATTCGGTGTTTTTTTCATATAGCCTTGCAATCAAACACCCTACCATAATAATAGCGCTTAGTATCGCAAGCCAGAACATGTGCCATATCATCGCAAATCCAAAAATGAAGCTCAAAGCTCCTAAGTAAACACCTACGCCTGTATTGCTTGGCATGTGGATTTCATGAAGAGGTTTTTTCTTCATTTCAGGCTCTTTTTTCATTTCCCAAAATGGATCGATAGAATGCACTTCTGGGATATGAGCAAAATTGTAATGTGGAGGAGGTGATGAAGTTGACCATTCTAGTGTTCTTCCGTTCCAAGGATCTCCTGATAAATCTTTTTTATTTTCTTTAATGCTCACTAAGATTTGTAAAATTTGCAGGCCAAAACCAATGCAAATGAGTATGGCTCCTACTCCTGCCACAGCAAAAAGAGGGAAAAAGCCTGTTTGAGGTTCATAATGATCTAAGCGTCTAGTTGCTCCCATAAACCCAAGTAAATAAAGGGGCATAAAGGCAAGTAAAAAACCGCTAAGCCAAAATCCAAAGGCCCATTTTCCGATTCTTTCGTTCAACATGATTCCTGTGAATTTAGGGAACCAATAGGAATATCCGGCAAAAAACCCGAATACTACCCCCCCTATAATTACTGAGTGGAAGTGCGCTACTAAAAATAGTGTGTTGTGCACCTGAAAATCTACAGCTGGAATCGACATCATCACACCAGTCATACCACCTAAAACAAACACGATTGCAAATCCTAAAAACCATAGCATCGGAGTGTCAAGTCGTACCCTTCCTTGAAACATCGTAAAGAGCCAGTTGAATACCTTTACTCCCGTAGGAACGGCGATGATCATGGTCATGATACCAAAAAAAGCATTCACACTAGCGCCAGATCCCATCGTGAAGAAGTGGTGTAGCCAGACGATAAATGATAAAAAGGTGATCACAAATATCGCATAGACCATGGTCTTATATCCAAAAAGCCTTTTTTCTGAGAAAACGGCAACTACTTCAGAAAAAATACCAAAAGCTGGAAGAATCAAAATGTATACTTCCGGATGGCCCCATGCCCATATCAAATTGATATACATCATAGGATTTCCACCCGCTTCAGTTGTGAAAAGCTTAGTGTCAATCAAGCGATCGGTAGTGAGCATGTTAAGGGTAGCTGTCAGAATCGGAAAAGCAAACATCACCATGATCATGGTAGCAAAACTTGCCCAAACGAAAATCGGCATTCTCATCAGCTTCATGCCAGGGCAGCGCATCTTGAGTATGGTAACAAAGAAATTTATCCCTGATAATAAACTCCCTACACCTGATATCTGTATGGTCCAAAGCCAATAATCTACCCCGACACCGGGACTATATTTTAATCCAGATAAAGGTGGATATGAAGTCCAGCCGGTTCCTGCAAATTCGCCGACAATCAAGGAGACTAAAATAAACATGGCTCCTGAAGTAAAAAGCCAAAAACTGATGGAATTTAGTGCCGGGAAGGCGACATCTCTTGCCCCGATTTGTAGCGGCAAAATCATGTTGATGATGCCAAACATCAAGCCCATACCTACGAAAAAAATCATCGTAACACCATGAGCTGTTGCTACTTGTTGAAAGTGAGAAGCGGTAATATATCCCATGGAATCACCAACAGACCATACCTGCTGCAGTCTCATCATCACCGCATCAAAAATCCCCTTAAAGAGCATAATGAACGATACAATGATGTACATGATTCCAATTTTTTTGTGATCTACTGTCGTAAGCCACTCTTTCCAAAGCCATTTCCATAAGCGAAAATAAGTAAGTAAAATGACTGTAGCTAATGCTCCAAAGACCATCGAAAGTCCTGCGGCATATTCAATCCAATCATGCTGAAAAGCTTCTAATGTCAATCTTCCGAACATACGTCTACTTGGTAAGAATGTAATTGAATAGATCTTGCTTTTCTAATTTATAAAAAGAAGCAGGAACATATTCACTAGGGGTTACTAATACATTGTACTCATCAAGAGTAAGAAATTTTGATGAATTCTTGACTTCTTTTACCCATTGATTGAACTCTTGCTCACTAGAAGCCTTTGCTTGAAAGACCATTCCGGAAAAGCCTTCCCCGCTTAGATTTGATGAGCAGCCTCTATATACGCCAGCCTCTGTTGCCATGAGGTGCAGCTCTGTTCTCATCGACTGCATGGCATAAATTTGCCCCCCTAGCTGAGGAATCCAAAAGGAGTTCATAGGAGCATCGGCTGTGATTTCAAAATTGATAGGGGTATCTACCGGAAACTGGATAAAATTGATTGTCGCAATCGATTGCTCCGGATAAATGAAAAGCCACTTCCATTCAAGTGCAACTACTTGAATGGTAATAGGTTTTTTATCACTTTCTATGGGTTTATACGGATCTAAAGCATAGCTGCTTTGATAGGTAATGACTGCTAAAACGATAATGATGATTGAAGGAACTCCCCACCAAACAATTTCAGCTAAATGGCTATCATAAAATTCGGGGCGATAGGTGGCATTTGGTCTGCCTTTTCTATAGAGAAAGGCAAAAATCAGCGTGAAGGCGATTGCTGGAACTACTACTATCAACATCAAAAGGGTGGTAATAAAGAGTAAGTCGCGCTGCTTTTGTCCTATGATCCCTTTTGGATCTAAAACAGGTATATTGTTGTTTTGGATAAATAAGATGGTAGCAACTACGGCTACAACTATGGCAAGTACAACGAGGGCTATCTTGTAATGGTTCTTCATTCCCTCCTTCTACTAAACAGAAGATATTTTGTCTAACACCTCTTTTGTTGATATTTTTTTCATGCAGCGAAAATCAATCGGGCATGTTCTTCGAAAACAAGGGGCACACTCTACTTTATGCGAAATTACAATTCCATGCATGTATGGACCTGTTTGCACAGGGTCTGTAGAGCCAAAAAGAGCTACTGTTGGAACTTTTAATGCAGAAGCGATATGCATAGGTCCGCTATCGTTTGTCAAAACAACATCACATATATAAATAAGTGCCATCAATTCTCTTAATGAAGTCTTAGCGGCAAAATTTTGAACCGGCAAATCCTTACATATCGTATCGACAAGATTTTTAGTCTTTAAATCCCCAAAGAAAATCACCTCATGCCCTTTTTCTAATAGATACTGAGCGACCTCTCTAAACCTATCGGCAGGCCAGCACTTAGCACTTCCGTATGCCGCTCCCGGATTGATCCCTATTACCTTCTTATTAGAAGAAACTTTGAGCCTTGCTTGATCGATCTCCTCATGGGTCAAAAAAAGCTTAGGCTCTGTGTCTGAAGCCTCTATATCTAAAGGCTTAAGAAGCATTTTATAGGTTATTACATGATGCTGCTCACTTTTTAGTTTACCAATCGAGATGCGCTCCGTTAATAAGGGCCACCTAAGAAAATCGGTAAAACCGATTCTCTGGCGCACTTTTGCTTTAAACATCCCTAGAGCCGACGAAAAAGAATTCGTAAGAAGTATTCCTGTATCGTACTCTTTACCTTTTAGCGCTTCTTCAGAAAAAGGCAATAGCCGGCTTATATTTGGATCCCTTGATACTAAGGAAAGTAGATGCTCTTTGGCAAAAACGGTGATCTCAGCTTGAGGTAAAGCATTTCTTAAATCATGCAAAACAGGGATTGCCATGATGAAATCCCCAATCCAATTGGGCATTCTTACAAGAATTTTTTTCATAAGGCGATTATAGAAGATGAGGAATTTGTTTTCTATAGACCCCTATTGACAAAATGAACAGATACAAGCTAGGTAGAGAAGATGAGTGAGATGATTCCAACTAGGCTATATTCTGAACTATCTGATTTTCATCGCTTTTACCATTCATGCCCTTCAAAGGAAATGAAGATAGAAGTGCTTGATTCATTTATAGATAGGACTTTAATGCATTTAACCGATGAATCGATTCATGCGATTATCCCTCTTCTAAACGAGAGTGAAAAAAGAGACCTCAAAAACAGAGCTTCTCGCAAACATCACTTAGACATGGCGTTAGAAAATAAAGATAGCATAGCAAAACTACGCTATCTTATTGCAGAACTCGATCATTAGCGTTTAAAGCCTTTGATTTCAACATGATCTTTTAACTTACGCTGGATGTAGGCAGTTTTTTCGCGCTGATTATTCAATCTATTCCACTCCCAAAAAGGGATCAAGACTACCTTCCATCCACTTTTTCGTAGCAAATTGTTTCGTAAAACTGTCGCTCCAAGAGGCTCACGCGTTTCTAGTGCATAATGATTAGGCCCATCTACTTCGATAGCGATTCTTTGCCGAACAAGTGCGATATCAATGTTGTGATGGAAAGCGCTTTCGTAATATTCCTCAGAAAATTCAATGCCTAAACTTTTAAATTTTGCAGTGACTTCTTTTTGAAAATTTGAAAAGCGATGAACCTCTTGCATTCTAGGCAAACGCCAATGATTAGGAATAAGCGAATGAGGCTGGACATGTAGATGGACATATCGCAATTGCATCAATTGCCGATCGTTGTAATCTGTAACACAATGATCTTGAATTTGACTTTTAACCATTGCGAAAAATTCAGCATCCTGCGGGCTTTTAATAGCAAAAGACCAAGCAAGATTTGCAAGACCTCTTTTGTCAATATTAGGTAAAAGCACTTTGGCTCTTTCTCTTATTGAATCAAATAAACCCTCTCTTGCAGGCAAGTTCAACGAAGCAATTGCCCAAGAAAAATTGATCAGATCCAAAGGCTCAAATTCATCCATAGCCTCGAGTGCTTTAAGCTGCATACGCTCCACGATTCTATCAGGAGGCATAATTGCAGATATTCCATATGCCCAGATCATGACGCTAAAATTTTGTACGGAAAAATCATTGATATAATCTAAAGCTTTTTCTTCATAGGCACGGAAAAATTCTGCTGTTCGAAGCCCTAAGGAAACAGAAACCCATAACAAATTGACCACATTTGCAGTGCTGCGGTCGACCATAAGCTCCAAAGCCTTTTGAGCTATTTCATGAGCTAAAGGACTTACAACTTCCTCTTCTTCTTCTTTTTTGATAAGTCGCGAAATCTTATGGAGTGCATTCAACGCATCTTTGAATTTAAACTCATCTTTTCTACGGCTCCATAAATCTCTAAGTTCATTTTCACTAATGCTATCTTCAATGAATTTATTTAAAGCAGACTGGCTAATTTCTCCATCTACTGACCACTTCTCTTCTACTTTTTCACTTTTTCGCCAGCAATCGATTTCATTGACTGAGGCCCCATCTCTTTGATTTTTTAGAAAATTAGAAAAGGCATTTTTTTTAGAAGATCCTGCTTTCAGCTTTGTTGTTTCAAGAGATGAGATAGAAGTCTGTTTTTTTATAACAGAAGGGTTTCGCCAGTCATTCATCTTATCAAGTTCCTCTTGAGGCGTAGTAAATTGCTGAAAAGAAGATTTACGAGCGTAGTTTCTTGGCTTTTCTTGTATTTCATGTACATCAAAACCGCCACTTTTTTTAAAGGAGCTGGAAAAAGAATCTGTTTTAGACCGAGATTCATCCAAAAAGCCAAAATGAGATTGGCTTCTTCTTGGTTCAACAGAAGGAGTTTTTGTCTCCTCTTCGCTTTCTCTATAATAATGTGGTGGCCTGTAGACACCTGAAGTTGGATTTGTCATATAAAAGTGTTTTTTGTTTTTTAAAATTGAAGATATATTAAATCAAAAACGATTAACATCCAATCTTGATTTTTTTATAATTTAAAAAATAAAATTAATTTAAAATTAAAAAGATAAATTAATAAACAAATTAAAATTTTTGCTAGGTTCTTGTTTTTTATTAAAAAAATTGGCATGTTTTTTTTATGAATAAGAAAATTATCGGCATTGATCCCGGATCTAGAATCACAGGATATGGAATCATCGAAGCTTCAAGGAATTCCTACAGTCTTGTTTGCCACGGCACAATCACCCCCTCTTCTAAACTAGCCGCTGAATTTAGATACAAAAAAATTTTTGAAGATCTTTCTATCCTTCTAGATATCCACAAGCCTGATGCTCTTTCTGTTGAAACCCAATTCGTTTATAAAAATGTCGATAGCGCTCTTAAACTTGGAATGGCTCGAGGGGTGATCGTTTTAGCTGCGACGCTGAAAAACATCCCAGTATTTGAATATGCCCCTAAAAAAACAAAGATGGCCGTTACAGGCAGCGGCAGCGCAAGCAAAGAGCAAGTTCAAAAAATGATTGAGCTTCTTCTTGGTGAAAAAGTTCCATCTGAAGACGCTTCTGACGCCCTTGCCATGGCTATTTGCCATGCTCACTACGGAGATCGGTATGTATGAATTTATTCGCGGTCGCTTGATCGCTATGGAAGCTTCAAAAGCAATCATTGAAACTCATGGAATCGGTTTTAGCCTTGAAATCCCGATCAATACTCCTTTTATGGAAATAGGCAGTGAAGTTCTTTTTTACACTGCATTCATTGTTCGTGAAGATAGCCAGCGCCTTTTTGGTTTCAAAACAAAAGGGGAAAGAGAGCTTTTTTTCGCTTTGAGCGATATTTCCGGAATAGGACCAAAGACGGCCTTAAGCATTGTTGGACACATGGATATTGACACTTTAAAAGAGGCCGTTAGCGCAGCTAACCCTGTATTTTTGTGTAAAATACCCGGCATTGGGAAAAAGACAGCCGAGAGGCTCATTTTAGAGCTTAAAGATCGCCTGCCGAAAAGCACAGGCCCAAGTGATCTATTCATAGATGCTACTTCAGCTCTAACTAACCTCGGTTATAGCTTGCCGGTAGCGCAAAAAGCAGTAAAAGCCGCATTGCCTGCAGCTAGCTTATCTGAACTGATCACAAAAGCGCTCCAATCGGTATAAAATAGCAATAAATTCTTTTAAACAATGGCTTGCGATTGTTGGGTTGCCTTTTAGGGGGCATGGGGTTATACTCTTTTGGCATGAAAGGCTATTCAAGAAAAGATACTATTGCTGCGATCGCTACAGCTCCCGGAGAAGGGGGAATTGCGGTAATTCGCATCTCAGGAGTAAAATCTGTCGAGATTGTGCAAAAAATCTATTCAGGGCAGCTATCTCAATACAAAAGCCACACAGTTCACCTTGGCAAAATCTATGAGACAACAAAAGAGCTGATAGATGAAGTTGTTGTTATCTATATGAAAGGGCCCCGCTCTTTTACCGGAGAAGACGTGGTTGAAATCCATTGCCACGGAAGCAACCTGATCGCAAGAAAAATTTTACAGCGCCTTGTAGAAGAAGGAGCAAGACTTGCAGAGCCAGGAGAATTCAGCTTCCGCGCCTTCCAAAACGGAAAAATGGATCTGCTTCAAGCTGAAGCTGTGCAATCAGCAATCAGCGCTAAAAACGAACTTGCTCTAAAAGCTGCTGAAATGCAGCTCCAAGGTCAACTTTCAGGAAAAATTCGCTACCTGCAAAAGCAAATCACCGATGTCACAGCGATTATCGAAGCGTGGGTGGACTATCCTGAAGAAGGGTTAGAATTTGCTACAGAAGATGAAATCAAGGACGAATTAGAAAAAGTTGCATCGGCACTCAAGTCTTTAGCAAATAGCTTCCACGATGGAAAACTCATCAGCAGCGGCTTATCATTGTGTCTTCTTGGATCTCCTAATGTAGGCAAATCCTCTCTTATGAACGCTCTAATCGGCAAAGAGCGCGCGATTGTTACAGACGTACCAGGCACTACAAGGGATCTACTTTCTGAAGAAATCCGACTTGGAGAGCTCCATTTTACCCTAACTGACACAGCGGGGATTCGCCAAACGGAAGAAATCGTGGAAATAGAGGGGATTAAGCGCTCTCACGCTGCGGCAAAAGAAGCTGATCTCATTTTGTTGGTGCTTGATGTGACAAGAGGACTGACCACTCAAGATGAAGAGCTGCTAAGAAAAATCAACGGCTCAAAAACGATTATCGTTTGGAATAAAATTGATCAAGACCAAACTCCTCCTTTCATTGACGCCCCAAATATCGTTCACACTTCAGCAAAAGAGCTAATGGGAATAGAAGAGCTCAAAAAAACAATCCACGAAGTGATTTGGCATGGCAAAGCTCCTGATAAAACGGGTATTGTCATCACTAAAGAAAGACACTTCCACTCCATTAAACAAGCTCTATCTCTTATCGAAAAAGCTCTATTAGATCTACGCCTTTCTACATCTCCGGAATTCATCGCGTACGATTTAAGAATGAGTTTGCATGCACTAAGTCAAATTATTGGTACTAATGTCACAGAAGACATCCTCTCGTCGATCTTCAAGAATTTCTGCGTGGGCAAATAAGGTTGAAGAGATCCTCTCTTCTCATTTCCCAGATCCTCCCATCCCCCTTTATCACGAAGACCCCTACACCCTTCTCATTGCCGTTCTTTTATCAGCTCAAAGCACAGATGAAAGGGTCAATAAAGCAACGCCGTCATTATTTGCATTAGCAAAAACACCTTATGAAATGGTAAAACTTGATGTACAAATCATAGAAGATATCATTAGACCCATCGGTCTTGCTCCTAAAAAAGCTCGGGCCATTTTGCATCTATCAGAAGACCTCATCTTGCTTCATGACGGAAAAGTTCCTTCTTGTTTTGAAAAACTTGAAGCGCTAGAAGGGGTAGGCCACAAAACTGCTTCTGTTGTCCTTTCTCAAGCTTTCAATATACCAGCTTTTGCAGTAGATACCCATATCCACCGATGTGCACAAAGATGGAAGCTCTCTTCAGGAAAATCTGTTGAGCAAACAGAAAAAGATTTAAAACGGCTATTTGATAAAAAGGTGTGGAGCAAACTCCACTTGCAGATCATCTATTTTGCAAGAGCCTATTGCCCTGCAAAAAAACATGATGTAGAAAAATGTCCGATTTGCAGCATTATGGATCAAGAAGTGTGAAGATCCACCCCTTGGAATGGATGCTCTAACATGCTGGTAATTCCATCTGCGTAGTAAGTGCTTTCAAGCCAAATCGCATAAAACTCTGGCCCATACTCTTTAGCTGCATCTCTTGTCAGCTCATAATACATTGGACGAGGCAAAATATCACAGCTAGTATAAGAGCTGAGATTTTTAGCTCTAAATGTATATGCTACATGGATTTTTGGCAGTTCTTGCTCTTGGATGTCTTGCCAATCTACATAAAAGATAGGGACGAGATCATAGCCTTCTTCTCTATCTAGCATGCTTGGGATCTCTTCAATATCTATTTCATAGACCACCCCATTTACAATATCTTCAGCCTTATTTGTCATCTCGATATTGAGCATACCCCTTGCATCAGGATCTTTAGGAACGCCCCATTTTGAATTGTAGCGGATCTTTACATCACGGTTGAATAAACGTTTTAGACCAAAAGCAATTGCAGGCTTTCTTGTGCTAAGCGCTTTTTGAGAAAGTGTTTTTTGAGCAGAAGCTTGACTCATCAAAGATCCGTATGAAAATACGGTCAAAGTTTTAATATTTTGCTCTTCAAGCTGTTGATGAAGATCTTTATACGGATAAGAGTAGATAGAATAAGAATCGATAAGACCAAAATCGATCTTTTTTGCCTTCTGATAGATCTGCTCTTTTAATGAAATTTTTTCATTTTTTTTCTCTTCACGAAAAATTGCTAAAGGAGCCAAAACAAAACCTAAAGCCAATATCGCTTGAAGAAAAAACATCGCCATCTTTTTAATTCTAGAAGATATCACTAAAATTCGCCCCTTAGCTCAATAGGAGCATAAGAAAAAGTCGTTACTTGATCTCTACGGATAGTCAATTTTATGAGATGTTTAATGAGCTCTTGCTTTGGATCAACACCCTCTTCTTGCCGCCACAAGCGGTATATGCCCTTATTAGATTGTCCATGAGCATTTGAATCAAAAAAAGCCGCTTCTTCTACGTTCCCATTTTGATCTAAACTCATCCCCACCATGTGAGAGTGAGCAAAGCGCCCTCTATTGATCGTAAAGACCGCTGAAAGTCTTTCTCTATAGCTTTCATCCATGTTTTTGCTATAAGAAATATGTTTATCGATCATTTGGGTGTATTCTGCTTCAGCATTTGTTTCTGTTGTGCTATGAGTGTTTTGAAGCCATGCAGCATTTCTTTGGTGCTGATTGTAATAATTCGCATATTGATGGATACCTACTAAATAATCAGGTAAACCCGTAGCACCGATATGAATAGATTCTCTAAATTCTTCTATATTTTTTTGGCTATCAGCTGCACCTATGCTATTTAATTGCTCTCGAATCGCCTGAAGCACTGAATTTCTTTGATTTAGCGCTGCATGATTGAATTGCCTTTGTAGCGCATGTTTGATTTGCGAATAACTTCGTCCGTAGAGCGCTTCAATTTGCTCATCTCCAAAATGTGGAGCAATTTTTAGCGCGGATAAGGCTCTTAGCCCTCCTACTAGCAATGCCTTACTCACCTCTTCTTTAGATTTCATCCGATTTTCTAGATATCTTTTAGAAGCCTCTAGCGATTCTACTGTACAAATTTTACCTGGAGGTGAAATAGAAGCTATTGGAGAAATGATGCTAAATTGGCTATCTTGGAGCTTCCATCGAACTTTAGCCCCCTCTTCATCAGGAAGATCACAGCACAAACAGAAAAAAAGCGTGTGAAAAAATTCGTATATTTTTAGGGCAATCTGCCAAAGAATATCGCAGCAGTTGTAATTAGGTTCTTCCAGATCCTCTAAAAGAGCAATAGGCGCTATTAAAGTCGCATGAGAATTAGTTATCATGCCTAATACTATAAAAGCCTAACTATTTTAATTCCAACTCAAAATAAAACCTATCAATTAGTTTATTATTTAATAGATTTAATTTTTGTATTGCCGCTATTCATAAAAGGGATTTTGAATTTTTTATCATTACACCGTTAGCGACTCGCCAAAACGTATGTAAGTTTCTATTCCTCTTTTCGTCATTTCAAGAATTTGAGGATCAAAATTGACCTTTCCCGGTTCGAAAAACAGCAACAACATCGAGGCGCCAAACGCAAAATAACCGAGCTCAGCCCCTTTATCGTAACTAGTGTAAGGCAAGTAAGTCATATGGATCGAGCCGACGTTTGTAGCTCCTACAGCTACAAAAAGGACATCACTTAAAAAATCAGACTCGATGGTCAAAAGCGCTCTTTTATTTTCTGTGATAATAGAAATATTTTTTTTCAAAGCAATAGGATTGACAGAGCCATAAAATCCTTGAATCAACTTAGCCTCAGTCGGTATACCTTGGCAAGGAAAATGGAAGCGGTGGTAATCAGATGGGCAAAGGCGTGCAATCAAAAAGCTCCCTTTAGCATATTTTTGAGCCAATTCGAGGTTATTGCCTAAGAGCGTGTATAAGGAAAACTTCTTCCCTTTTACGAAAATGCCCTCTTCTTCTTCATAATTTGTGAAAGCAAGGTATCTTCCATCTGCTGGTGCAATCAACGCATTTGAGCTGATAGGCCTTGCTTCTGATCGAAGTCTTCGCGCAAAAAAGTCATTAAAGGAGACAAAATGCTCTTTAGGGACCAAAAACTCTTTTTCATCTAAAGAAAATTCCTCAATAAATTTTTCGATTTTCTCTCGAGATTTCGGTCTATCCATGATAAAGCCGCATAAAGAAGATGCAAGAGGGAAGCGAGTGATGAGAAAATGAAAAAGCTTACTGATCCACCCATCGCCATAGAGCACTTCAAGCCCTTTTCTAGCGAGAACCTTTTCTTCGAAAAAGATCTGTTTTTCCCGATCAAAGACTTCTATCATGAGCCTTAATCCCCTGTTTTTTTACCGAATTAAAATGTTAAATCCACACAAATAAAAAACATAAAAATAGATTTACTTTACAGGGCGGAGTATACGAGAATTCTAATTTAAACCTACAGGAAAATTGCCCTTAACAGTATACTGAGGACTATGTTTGGAATACTAAAAAAATTATTCGGCACAGCGCAATCGCGCCAGGTCAAAGCTTATGCTCGCATAGTTCAGTCGATCAATCAAAGAGAAATTGAACTGCAAAGCTGGTCTACTGAAAGACTGCGAGAAGAAACAGAAAACTTCAAAAAACGTTTAGCTCAAGGAGAAACGACAGACGCTCTTCTTATTGAAGCGTATGCTGTTGTAAAAAACGCCTGCCGCCGCCTTTGCGGACGCTCTATACATGTTTCTGGATACGATCAAAAGTGGGATATGATTCCATA
Organism: Chlamydiota bacterium; assembly: GCA_016866575.1. Lineage (GTDB taxonomy): Bacteria > Chlamydiota > Chlamydiia > Chlamydiales > VGMA01 > VGMA01. The sequence continues at coordinate 23,655 of VGMA01000001.1, read as the reverse complement.
CGATGTACAAATCATAGGCGCTATCGCGATGCACCATGGATCGATTGCAGAGATGGAAACAGGTGAAGGAAAAACGCTGACAGCAGCGATGGCTCTTTATCTGCATGCATTGACAAGTAAGCCTGTCCATCTAGTGACTGTAAACGACTACCTTGCATCTAGAGACTGTCAATGGGTCGGCGAAGTTTTTCGCTTTTTAGGATTAACTACAGCTGCTTTGACGAATGCGACACCTCCTGAAGAAAGAAAGCAGGTCTACGCAGCAGATATTGTCTATGGAACATCATCAGAATTCGGATTTGATTACCTGCGCGACAACTCCATGGCTTTATCAAAAAAAGATCAGGCTCAAAGAGGCTACTATTTTGCCATTATCGATGAAGTAGATTCGATTTTAATCGACGAAGCCAGAACGCCTTTAATCATATCAGGGCCTTCTGTCAAATCTAAACAGATGTATAAAGAGCTCTCCGATCCGGTCAATCAGCTAGTAAAAGAGCAGCGCGAACTATCGAATAAATGGGCAACTGAAGCGAAAAAGGTGCTTGATAAACTCGGGCTAACGTCGGAAAGCGAAGTTAAGACAAAGCTAAATAAACAAGAGCAGCAAGAAGCAGATGAAGCTTTTAGAAGGCTGTGGCTTGTTTCAAAAAGCACACCAAACAACAAAATCCTTAAAAGGTTAAGAGAACACCCAGATCTTAGACATGAGCTAGAAAAATGGGAAACCTACTTTTATTCTGAGCCTAATAAAAAAGAGCGCATCGAAATGCTCGGCGAGCTCTACATCATCATCGATGAGCGCTCTAGTGAATATGAGCTTACTGACAAAGGGATTCACCTTTGGAAAGAAGAAGATTTCTTGATGCTCGATCTTGGATTTGAGTATGCAAAGATCGATCAAGACAGCTCTCTTTCTGAGCAGGAAAAGCTCCATAAAAAAGTGGTTCTTCGCGAAGAAGATAGTCGCCGCAAAGAGCGAACGCACAATGTGCGCCAGCTTTTTAGAGCCCACCTTTTGATGGAAAAAGATATCGATTACATCGTAGAAGAAGACAAAATTGTCATCATCGATGAAAATACCGGCCGCCCTCAGCCTGGACGAAGATTCTCTGACGGTCTTCATCAAGCGATTGAAGCAAAAGAAGGGGTTTCGATTCAGCAAGAAACGCAAACATATGCAAGCATCACGCTGCAAAACTATTTCCGTCTCTACGAGCGCTTAGCCGGCATGACAGGAACTGCAACAACTGAAGCACAAGAGTTTAGGGAAATCTATAAGCTTCAAGTTCTTTCGATTCCAACACACCGCAAGAATCAAAGAAAAGATGCCAACGATGAAGTCTACATGACCGAAAGGGAAAAGTACAATGCGATCCTTAAGGAAGTAGAAGACAAACACAAAGAAGGGCGTCCTATCCTTCTTGGAACAGAATCTGTGGATGTGTCAGAAAAGCTTTCAAGAATCCTTAAAGGAGCGAAACTACCTCACACTGTCCTCAATGCAAAAAATCATGCTAAAGAAGCAGAAATTATTGCTATGGCTGGACAAAAAGGGGCTATTACTGTTGCAACGAACATGGCCGGAAGAGGAACAGACATTAAGCTCGGAGAAGATGTCGCAAGTCTTGGCGGTTTACATGTAATTGGCACAACAAGACACCAATCGAGAAGAATTGATCGTCAGCTTAGAGGACGATGCGCACGCCAAGGAGATCCTGGGTCATCAAAATTCTTCATTTCTTTTGAAGATTCCTTGATGCGCTTATTTGCCTCTAGCGGTTTAACGACAATGCTTCAAAAATATCGCCCTCCAGAAGGAGAGCCTTTAACCGCTCCAATATTGAATAGATCGATTGAAACAGCGCAAAAACGGGTAGAGCAAAGAAACTACTCCATTAGAAAACATACCCTTGAGTATGACGATGTCATGAACAAGCAGCGTAGCGAAATCTATGCATTCCGTAACGAAGTTTTGCATAGTGACAAGCCCTATCACATGATTTTTGAAATCTTAGAAAACTTCTGCTCTTTCATGAGCTCTAGATTTTTTACAGATAAAACAGAAGAAAATGGATGGGATACTGAAGGCTATAGAGCCATGCTCCAAACGCATTTTCCTGTGACCATCGATAAGATGCTTTTTGAAAATGAACGCTTAACACAAGAAGAGATCGAAACACTTGCTTCGAAAAAAGTGATTGATGCCTTTAAGCGTAAGCTTGCACATGAAGCAAGAACGATTGCAATCATCCAGCAGCTTTCAGGAAAGCTTGTCGATCCTGCTATGGTTGTAGCAGATATTCTTCGCTCTATTTTGATCAAATGCATCGATCGCCACTGGCAAGATCACTTGCTTGCAATTGATCATCTACGAACCGAAGTAGGAATGAGAACGCTTGCGCAAAAAGATCCTCTTTTGGAATTCAAGCATGAAGCTTTTGCTTTGTTTGACACCTTCTCTAAAGGTGTACAAACAGACATCTGCCACGCCATTTTCCACTTTGAGGTAGCACTGCCCACAGCTCCTGGAATCCAAGATGCAATCTCTCGCTTGCAGATTATGGCAGCTGAAAAATCGTTCATCGCTTTTGATGAAGAGCCAACGACAATCTAAAGAAAAAAGCCTCTGATTTCTTCAGGGGCTTTTACTTTTTTTCAAAAGTATCCATCTATTTATTTTTTAAAGAACGAAATCCGTAGTAAAGAGGTGCTAAAGAGCATAAGACATAAACTGGCCAGTAGCGACTTTTCCATTCAAGTGTCAATTTTCCTCTTTCTGAAAAGAAAAACAAAAGCCAGCCAAGGGTAAAAAGATTGGCCCCAACGGAAAGTAAAAGCAAAGAAATGAAACTTTTTTTAGACTCTTGGGTATCCTCTTTTTCCTCTTCAACGAGCTTTACAGGCTCTTCTCTTCGAGGCGTTTGATTCGGCACACCCGCTTTTGTTCTAGATTTAGCTACATATGGAGGCTCATAAGAGGAAACTAAACTTTCATCCAATCGGCGCGATCTAGGCCTTTCTTGCGTCAATCCTTCGCCGAATTCTTCACCGCAAAATGGACACTCGCACGCTTCAATAACAACGCGTCCGTCGCAGTATGGGCATAGTTTGAGCTTCTCTTTTTTATCCATGTCCGTAGCATAAGGCATAAACACTATTTCTCCAAAATCTTTTCCTAGCGAAAACCTCTATATCAATCAAGATTTTTTTAATCCTTCGGGAGAGAAAAAAATGACAAACACTACCGCTATCTATTGATTTCACTGAACTCTTCTTGAAGAAGCTCTCTTATTTTTTTTGTTTTTCTTTGCTATCTCTTATCAGAGTTATTGAGAAGAAAAGTCTCTATGCAATTAAACTCTTCATTGCTATTCTTTGGTTATGAACAAAAAGTATGATTTAGCTGTTATCGGCGGCGGGCCTGGCGGATACGTTGCGGCCATCAAAGCTCAAATGCTTGGGCAAAAAACTGTTATTATTGAAAAATACAAACTCGGCGGAACTTGCTTACATGTAGGTTGCATACCGACAAAAGCGCTCATCACAAGTGCGCATGTCTACTCTTTAATTACGGCTGCAAAAGAATTCGGCATCCATGTCGATGGCGTTAAAATCGACTACCATATGATGAAAGAGCGTAAAGATGAAGTTGTAGCGAAAGTATGGAAGGGTCTAAGCGGTCTAGTTGCATCTCATGGAGTTGAAGTTGTCTATGGCCATGCAAGTTTTGTCTCCTCAAATTCCATCAAAGTGACAGGTGAGACTTCAAGCTTGATTGAATTCAATAAATGCATCATTGCTACTGGTTCTAAATCTACTGAAATACCTGCTTTTGCCATCGATAAACACAAAATTCACGACTCTTCTTCTATTTTGGAAATCACAAAATTGCCAAACCATCTGATCGTTCTTGGGGGTGGCTATATTGGTTGTGAGTTTGCTTCTTTATTTTCTGAGCTCGGTGTAAAAGTCTCTATTGTTGAATTTCTCGATGGGCTTGTCTTTAACCAAGGTCCAACGATTAGCAAATTTATGCAAAAGTCGTTTGAAAAACGGAAAATTGATCTTTATTTGAAAACAAAGATGGAAAGCGTTGACACAAGTGGCGCTGATGTAGTTGCTAAATTGAGCAATCAAAAAGAGCTAAAAGCTGACATGCTTTTAGTATGCGTTGGCAGAAGCCCTTACACAGAAGGTCTATCGCCTGAAAAAGCGGGAGTCTTTATGAGTGAAAAAGGGTTTATCTTGGTCGATGATAAACTGCAGACTTCTCAGAATAACATTTTTGCGATCGGTGATGTGATTGGCGGAGCGATGCTAGCCCACGTTGCTTCCTACGAAGGGATTATTGCTGCCCAAAATGCTGCGGGGAAGAAAATACGCCCAAATTACAACGCCGTTCCTGCTGTCATCTTTACAGATCCTGAAATTGCTACTGTCGGCTTGACCGAAGAAATGGCTAAAAACCAAGGCTACCAAGTAGCTTCTTCTCAATTTCCTAACATGGCTTTAGGAAAAGCGGTTGCTTCATCGCACACAGAGGGGTTTTCAGAAATCCTCTTCGATAAAAAAACACATAAGATCCTAGGCGCAACTTTGATCGGCTATGAAGCTGGCAACATGATCGGCGAGATGGCTGTTGCGATTGAAAATGAACTTACTATCGAGTGCATCGGTCAAACGATCCATCCGCATCCAACACTTACCGAAACTTGGATGGAGCTAGCTCATGTAGCAGAAGGGCATCCAATCCACATTCCCCCAACCAAAAAAGCATGAACAAGCTCAACGTCATCTTAGATAACAAAGAAGAAAAACGCTCTTCATTTCCAAAGTGGCTCCACAGAAGGCTGCCATCAGGAAATGAAGTCTTCAAAACAGAATCGATTTTAGAAAAATACAAACTCAATACTGTTTGTGAAGAAGCAAAATGCCCAAATAGAACAGAATGCTACGCCAAAAAAACAGCTACGTTCCTAGCGCTAGGTAAAGCCTGTACTAGAGCATGCCGTTTTTGCGATATCGATTTTTCTAAAACTCCCCTAGCCCCTGAAAAAGATGAGCCCATAAGAATCGCTAAATCTGCAAAAGAGCTTGGGCTATCCCATGTGGTCATCACGATGGTTGCAAGAGATGATTTAGAAGATCAAGGAAGCAACCACATAAAAGAAATCATCAAAGCAGTTAGGCAAGAAAACCCTACATCTACAATTGAAGTGCTCACTTCCGATTTCAACGGCAATTTAGAAGCCCTTGATACTGTACTTAACGAATCACCTGAAATTTTCAATCACAATATTGAAACCGTAAAAAGGCTTACACCCAAAATTCGTCACAAAGCTACTTACGAAAAAACACTATTTATCCTCAGCGAAGCGAAAAAAAGGGCCAAGAACTCCCTAATCAAATCAGGGATCATGGTAGGGCTTGGCGAAAGTGAAGAAGAAGTTTATGAAACGATGAGAGACCTTAAAATAGCAGGTTGCGATATCGTTACGATCGGCCACTATCTTCAGCCTTCAAAACGAAAAGCAACTGTGCAAAACTTTGTCGATCCTGAAACATTTTTACGATTTGAAAACTATGGCAAAGAGCTAGGATTTTTGTATACATACTCAGGACCATTTGTCCGCTCCTCATACAACGCATTTGAAGTACACTCAAAGGTAACTACATGACAACTCCCATTCCTCTACTAGATGCTATCGATTTAGAAATTTTGATGCATAAAGATGCCCATTTCGGCAAAAGCTTTAATGTCATGCTTGACTACTACCACCAAGATGGCGTTGGTGTGATGCCTGATTTTGAAATCAGCCGTATCGAATATCTCATGTCATTAGAAAAGCATCTTGGGCAAAACCTATCTGAAGAGTGTCTGCCTGAAGCTGCTAAAGAAGCGGTAATGAGATCGATAGATCTTTATGTACAATTAAGAGAAGTGTACGAAGATCCTTCAAAATCTGTTGTATCTACTTTGCTAAGTGATTTGATCTTATGCGAAGATGAGCTAGCAGAAAAAGAGATCGAAGCTGTTTCAGCACAAAAAGAAGCTGCCGTTGATCCCTTAATCCACTTGATTTCTGCTCCTACTTTTTACGATCCAATCAATCCAGGCTATGGAAGGGCTCCGATCTTTGCAGCTGACTGCTTAGCAAAAATCCAAAATCCAAAATGCATACCCCATCTCTTTGAAGCTCTTAGCTATGATAACTTCTATACTGATGAAGCGATGATCACCGCGTTAATCAAATTTGGCAAAAAAGCGAAGGATTTCATCTTAAAAATCATCACTGGCAATATGATCACTAAAGATACAGAAATTGCTGCCATGCTTTTAGCGAGCTTTCCTCCTGATGAAGAAATAGGCAAAGTAGCTCTTTGCAAGCTTGAAGATAAAAACATACTCAAAAAAGAAAACCTTGCTTCCTACCTCGTTTGCGCTTGCGAGGGGCTATCTAAAGATGAAGATCGAGATCGCTTTTACGCTATTGCAAAATGCCCTGAGGCCTCTACTATGGTAGCAAATGAGATCCTTATTATCGCAAAAACATGGCGTTAATTTGTTCATGAAGCCTTCTTTGAAAAAGCTCATCAAACGCACCTTTTTTGCAGCGCTGCTGCTTTTTTGCTATTGGGGCGCTTGGAATATCTACTACATTAGCGTCTTTTTCCAAGCTCCTCTTGTTGATATGGAATATGTGATCGATCAAACAAATAAAAAGAAAATCGCTACTTTAACCAATCACCCGGCAGTATTCATAGTAGAAGCAAACGGAGGGGAAAAGTTTGTCATCAAAGAAGTTAAGCAAGACAACTACCTCAAAAGTTTTTTTTCTTTTCTAGCGCTAGCAAGAGAATTTACTTTTTTGACAAAAGTGCAAGATGTGCCTTACGTAGTGAAACTTAAAGGGCGCATCAGCCATAAAGCTTTTTGCTTAGAGTACATCCATTCCATTCCAAGGCAGCCATTTTCCCTTGAAAAAATCCAAACTGTCAAAGAAAAGCTAGAAACAGTACTTCGCATCATCCATCAAAGAAGAATTTACCACGGAGACTTTAACCGCAGAAATATCTTATTCGATGAAAACTTAGAGCCTTACGTTTTTGACTTTGGCAGCACTATCTATTTGACCCCCTTGTCTAACCCTCTTTTAGGTCCTATTTGTAAACGGTTCGACCGCTGCAATCTCATGCGAGTTTTAAGACAAATCAATCCTGATACCCCCTTCAATTCAGAAGAGCAAGATGAACTTTCATTTATTGAAAGTAAAAAAGAACACAAAATCAAAAAAGCGTTTTTCAAACTAATTAGATAAAAAATTAGTTGATAAACATATTTTTATTAATTATATCCAAAATTACGAATCCTTGGATATGATTAATGACCCAATTATCTGCTAGCGCTATTATTTTAGCTGGAGGTCAAGGCTCTCGCCTTTTTCCTTTGACTCAGCATCGCTGCAAACCGGCTGTGATGTTTGGTGGTAGATTTAGGCTGATCGATGTCGCTGTCTCAAACTCTCTAAACTCCTCAATAACAGAGATTTTTGTCATATCCCAATTTCTTGCTCCCACTATCAACGGCTATGTCAAAAAAGCCTATACAGATATAAAAAGACAAAACCATAAAATCCACATTCTCTCTCCTCAACAAGATCAAGGGGAAAGCAGTCTATACCTTGGGACCGCTGACGCAATTAGAAAAAATATAGATATTCTCCAAAACTCTACTAATGAATATTTTGTAATTTTATCGGGCGACCAGCTATACACTATGGATATTGGCGATGCTCTCAACTTTGCTAAAAAAACAGATGCCGATCTTGTGATTGCTACCCTTTTAGTAGATCAAGAAGATGCCGAAAGAATGGGGGTAATGAAAATCAGCAAAACCCATGAGATTGTCGATTTTTTTGAAAAACCCCAATCACCCGAGATTTTAGGAAAGTTTCATCTTGAGGAAAGCTTTTCAAAAGAAAAGCCCTATCTTGGGTCTATGGGGATTTATATCTTTAAAAGAGAAACACTTTTGCATCTTTTGCAAGAAGATCCTAGAGAAGATTTTGGCAAGCACCTCATACCGACACAAATGCAAAAAGGGAAAACATACGCGTACATTTTCAATGGCTACTGGGAAGATATAGGAACCATCAGTTCTTTTTATGAAGCAAATCTAAAATTATTAAAAAAAGACACCCCTTTTGATCTTTACAACGAGCGCTATCCAATTTATGGGGAAAAGCTCCATTTACCACCTGCAAAAATTATCAACACAAAAGTTTTGGATTCAACGATTTGCGATGGATCCGTTGTTGAGTCAAGTGAAATCAAAGATTCCTTGATCGGCATTAGATCGCACATCAAATCAGGAACAAAGATTGTCAGCTCGATCATCATGGGGAATCAGCAATACTCTAGCGATGATCAAAAAACTAGCCCTTACTCGATTGGGAGCAATTGCCATATAGAAAAAGCGATCATCGATGAGCACTGTGTGATCGGCAACAATGTCAAACTTGTTAATGAAAAGAATATCAAGCATCTAGACGCAAAAGAATATTTCATTCGAGATGGAATCATCATCGTAGCTGCCGGAACCTACCTACCTGATGGTTTTTGCATCTGATCAAATAAATCACTTAAAAAGAAGCTGATCTAAACTATTTTCTACTGAATATCTACTAGCTTGCTTTTTACAATCTTTTTCATCGATATTCAGACACTTAAGCGCTGCTAAAAATAGATCCTCTGAAATAAATCCATTAAGACCGTTTATGATAAAGCTTTTAGATGCTATTGAAAAAACCGTAGCGATAGCGACACCAAAAGAAGCCGCCTGGATAAAAATTTTATGCGAAAATTGCTGATTATGCGGATAAATGAGCACATCAACTCTTGGTAAAACGATCTTTTCTATCCCTTCAATTTTTGGATAAAAATGCACTTGATCTTGATACTTAGCAATCTTTTTTCCTATGACTACTTTTGTTCCAGGCAAGGGCATTTGGCAAAACCTTTCAACATTTTCATCTTCATAGTAAAGAAATATCGGTTTTTCTAAACCACTAAGCGTCTCATTCTCATCCCATTTTTCAAAAAAAGGGCTAAAAATCTCAATCTTTGGAAAGCCTCGCATGTTTTCTAGCAATTTTTTTGCTTCTTGATTTGGTACAAATATCTTTGCTGCTTTCTTGTAAAAACGAGGAAAATCTTTTGAAGATATGTGTGCAATGAAGGGGTGTTTTCGTATATGGCCCCTTTTTCTAAAAGACAATTTAGTCATTACATGGATTTCATCTGGCAAAAATGCAGCGATGATATTTTTAATATCCGCATTTTCATCAACTTCAAGAACCTCATGTCCTAAATTTTCAAGATGATGTCTTATGGGTAAAGCGGTATTTGTAATAAAAAGCATTCTCATAAATCTCCCTATAGCACAAGAATAGAAAAAAGCTCTATACTTTGTGGTATGAAAATTTGGTCTATTGCCGATCTACATCTATGTTTTGGAACTCCTAGCAAGAGCATGGAAGTCTTTGGACCTACATGGAAAAGTTATGAAAATCAGATCAAAAGCAATTGGGAAGCTTCGATCTGTGAAGATGATATTGTCTTGATTCCAGGGGACATTTCCTGGGCACTAAGGTTAGAAGAAGCCTTAGTCGATCTGAGGTGGATCGACAAGCTGCCAGGCAAAAAAGTCATCACACGGGGCAACCATGATTACTGGTGGCCATCTTCAAAAAAACTTGCCGACGCACTCCCCGCTTCTATATTTTTTATCCACAATAACGCTCTTTGTTTTGAAGATATCGCCATAGCGGGAACCCGCCTTTGGGATAGCTCCGAATTTAGCTTCAATGAATGGATTGATTTTCAAGAGCCGATCAAGACGCCGCCAAAACCTAAAGATCCTTTAGAAGACGAAAAAATCTTTTTAAGAGAACTCGAGCGTCTAACTTTGAGTTTAGAGGCAATGGATAAAAAAGCTAAATATCGCATTGCCATGCTCCATTATCCTCCTATAGGAGCTATCGGCCTTGAGAGCGTAGTCTCCAAAATATTGACCTCTTACAACATTGACGTTTGTGTCTTTGGCCACTTGCACAACATCAAAGAAGGGATCAAACTCGATAGAAAGCTAAATGGAGTCTCTTACTACTGCGTCTCAGCCGACCACATCCGTTTCAAACCTGTAAAAGTACTAGATACGCAGGATGTGAAGAGTCAAGGGGCTGATCAAACATCTCTTTTTTAATCTGTTTTTTCACTTCTTCACACTTTTTTATTTTCTGTTGATTCAAAGAGATTTGATAGAAGTTTTTAGCAATTTCTAAAAGCTCATAAAGCTGGCCGTAATTTGTGATTTTGGCTGCAACAAAACGAAATAGAGTGATAAAAAATTGCCCGCAATCTTGTTTTTGGATAAGTAAAAGGACTTCAATCAAAAGCTCCGGATCAGGATTTGCCATGAGCGATTCAATAAAATTGGCAAAAAATCTCGAAAGCTCTTCACCCGGATTTTTGAAAAGTAAGCAAAGCCTTAGATAATCAAACCACAATAGCTCTTTGATGTATGGATAAAAGCCGTCTAAAAGCTCTGACGCAAGCGTATCTTTATCTTTTTCAATAAGCTCAAAAATATAATCATAGATAAAGCTTTCTAAATCATGGGCTAGATAATCACTTACCAGCTGGAATATTTCATGTGGATTTTGCTTAGCATCAACTCCTGCATCCAAAATATCTTGTAAAAGAAAGATTTTCTCTTGCAGCTTCTCCTCGTTTTCCCCTTTTCGTAAATCGTAATTATGGATCATCAGATCCAATTCATCACAAAAAATCGAAATGGTTTTTTTGTCGTGAATCAGCCGTTTCCAAAGCTCAAAGAGAATCAGATACATCTCTGGCATCTCTTCTTTTTTCGCCTTAAGAGTTGCATACATCTCCTCTGGCGACTCTATGTCTTTGGATAAGTCGATAAATATATCTTCATTCAAGAAAAAACTGAATTCTTCGAGTCTTGTAAATAGCTCTTTATTCGAAAAAACAGCAAAATCAGGATGATCTTGTTTTCCTTCAAGAAACAGCAAATTGTACAAGGCTCTACCTAAAAATGGCATGCCTGTTTCCTTATAAAAAAAAACAGAATGTGTTGCTACAAGAAATTTTGCGCTAGCAAGTATCGAAAGTTTCAGCGCTTTACATTTCTATCAGCTATTTTTTGTCATAAAAACAACACATATTTGAACTTTTGTGGGAAATACCCTAAAATCGTATGATTACACCTAGATATAAAAAATATTTTAATTTTTATCAATGAAGAAACAGCGCCCTTTTGTTTTGATCGAAATATTGATCGCTATTGCCCTTTTAGCGCTTTGCCTCATTCCGATTTGCTCAGCTCCTTTTAGACAGTATGTCAAACAAATCGAGTCACTAAGAAAAATAGAACTCGAAAGAATCAGCGATCTGGCTTACAGAGATTTTCTCATCTATCTTGCTGAACATGAAACATTCGATTCATTGCCTTTATCCAAAAAACAAGCCAAACAGAGCATTTTTGGCCCTTACACTATCGTATTAGGAAAAGAAAAAACAACTCTTTGCAACGCTAAAGTAAGCTACTTTATCAAAAAACCTAAAAAGCCAGAAAATCATGCAATGCTTCGGATCGAAATCGAGGTGGACGAAAAACTAAGCCCCTCTTTTTACGATCTTTTTATTGAAAAAAAACCTTCAACCAAGCATGGTTAAAGAATGAAAAAAGAATTTACACCTTATGTTTCTGCAAATGAATCTCCTAAAGAACTCACTACCCGCGCTTTGGTGCTAGGCTGTATTTTAGGTCTTATTTTTTGCATCGGAAACACCTATTTAGGCTTGAAAGTGGGTATGACAGTTTCTGCGTCCATCCCTGCCGCTGTACTATCGATGGCTATTTTACGCCTATTTTTTAAAAATGTTTCTATTTTAGAAAACAATATTGTCCAAACCATTGCTTCAGTAGGCGAAGGGTTAGCAGCCGGGGTAATTTTTACAATACCTGCGCTTTATCTTTTTGGAGCAAATCCCTCTAATTACCAAGTAGCAGTTCTTTCGTTTCTAGGCGGGATCCTTGGAATTTTGTTCATGATTCCTCTAAGACGCTACATCATTGTCAAAGAACACCACGTTCTTCCCTTTCCGGAAGGAACAGCATGCGCAGAGATCTTGAAAGCGGGCGATCGCGGACAAGAGGGTGCAATGTATGCACTTGTTGGTATTGCTATAGGATCCATTTACAAACTCTGTTCTGGTGTATTCAAGTTTTGGGAAGAGCAAACTCGCTACGTATTTCCTTCTTTTCAAGGAACTGAGCTAAGCATTGAAGGATCTCCTGCTCTTCTTGGCGTAGGCTATATGATCGGCGCAAGAATATCAGCGATCGTTCTTGCCGGCGGCCTATTTGGCTGGTGGGTTCTTGTCCCTTTAATCAAGTTGGTTGGCCATAACAATATGGTCGTTTTTCCTGCGAATATACCGATTGCGAATATGAGCGCAGAAGCGATCTGGAAAAATTATATACGCTACATTGGCGCAGGGACAATGGCTGTAGGTGGTATTTTCAGTCTGATTAAAATCATACCGGTTTTAATAAAGACGATCCATGTGGGATTTAAAGAACTCTTTGCAGGGTTCCAAGAAGGCGATAAGCTTCCAAGAATTGATAGAGACATTTCTTTAAAATGGCTCATTGTCGGAACATTTTCTGTAATTGCCCTTTTGTGGCTTCTTCCTGAGATGAACATGAATCTCTTTACGATCGTTCTACTTGCTATTTTAGGATACTTTTTTTCTGCTGTGACTTCGATCACTGTAGGGATTGTGGGAAGCTCTTCAAATCCATCTTCAGGGATGGTATTGACTACACTTTTGATCACGACTTTCTTATTTTACTCTCTTGGCTGGACCGATAGATTCTATTTGATATCCGCTATCACCATGGGAGCTACTTCGTTTGTTGCTATTTGCCTTGCTTCTACAACATCGCAAGATCTTAAAACAGGATTTTTGCTTGGAGCAACTCCTAAAAAACAGCAGATTGCTGAAATCATCGGGCTCATTTTGCCATCTATCTGTATTGGCGGTGTGCTCGTGCTTCTCAATAAAGCCTATGGATTTGGAACAGCAAACCTTCCAGCTCCTCAAGCTACCTTGATGGCAATGATCACTGAGGGCGTTCTCATGGGTAAGCTTCCTGTACTTTTTGTTTTGATTGGAGCTGTAATAGGTCTAATCTTGATGATGCTAGGAGTTTCTGTTCTTCCTTTTGCCCTTGGGCTTTATCTACCTCTTTCGATCAGCACAGCTACGATGGCAGGAGGAATTACCCACTGGATTGTTCAAAAAATGATTGGCAAAGACAATCTTCAAGATGAAAAAGGGCTCTTAGCTGCTTCAGGTATTGTTGCTGGAGATGCTTGCACAGGAGTACTCATAGCTTTAATGACTGTGATGGGAGCAATCTCCACTACCAAGGAAAGCATCATCGATCAGGCATATAGCCCTATATTCTTCATTCTTCTTGCTCTACTGCTCATTTGGATTGCAAAACCGCATAAAAGCCGAGCTTGAAGTGGTATTTAGACATGGAGTATACTCAAAATATGAGAAAACTCCATGCTCTAACTCTTACTGAAGTGATGATCTCTTTAGGTCTATTTAGCGTAGTTCTTGCTTCAGTGTTCTCTTCTTTTAGAAACTCTACAATTTTACAGACAAAAGCAGAAGCGATTCGAAAAGATGTATTGCAGCGCAGCTCTTTGCTGCAACGTCTTTCAAATGTTTTTTTGTATGTCGATACCAAATCATTTAAACAGCAAGAAGATGGAAGCATTAGGTTCTCTTTTGACAACCAAATTGACCCTGAAGGAGAATTTGCTGGTATGATTGAAGCGCATCTATACCTAGATGATCGCTATGATCTAATACTTGAAAGCTTTAGCAAAAAAAAAGATCGCTCACGTAAAGAAATTCTCCTAAGCGATATCTTAGAAGTCACTTTTGAGCGCGATGAAAGAGCGATGGTGATGATCATCGACCGTGTCACTTACCCTTTTTTCTTTCCAAAAACTGACCAACAGGGCTTTTTGCTGTGAATGCCTTGCCCCTTGTGCTTTTATTTATTTGCCTACTTTCTATAAGCTCTCTTACGTTTTTTCAATCTGCTACACATACAGAGTATCTCTCTTATCGAAATTCTTGCTACATGCAGGCCAAAAGAGCTCTCATGAATAAATTAGAGCAAGAGCGCTTAAAGCCTCATTTGAAAAATTCTTCAAAAGATCCAAGCGGCGAAAAAAAAGAACGGACTGTGTATGTTTCTTCAAGAGCTAACGGGGAAATTTTAGAAAGTAGCAAATTGAACATCACAAGTTTATTTGATCATCAAAAAGAGCCTGACCTGAAACTAAAAAATCTCTTAGAAAATTTTTTAGTGACTTTATACAAAGATAAAGGCTTTTTTGATGAAGAAGAAGTGCAACTACTTGTCGATAGTTTGATAGAAAAAGGAAAATCGGAGAAACCGAAGGCTCTTACCGATCTTTATCCAAAAGATGATCATTTGAAAGAAGTGTACTACAAGATGTTAAAAAGCAATATCTCCTTAGAGGATTATATAACAATTTCTCAAAAATCAGAGAGAAAACCTGTTTGTTTTAAAAATGCCTCTATACCACTTCTTCAAGCCCTGTTCGGAAAAGATCTAACAGATTCTATTTTAGAATTAGAAGAGACAAATTATTTTACTAAAGATGACGAGCAGGCTATCTTGAAAGAACCAGAGCTAAAAGATTTATTGAATCATGCGCACTTCGATGAAAACGTCTTTGATTTGTTGCAGTTCAAGTATCCCGCTAAAGAAAAAAAGACTATCAAGGAAGAGAATAAAAAAGCTAGAATATTTTTAAACTACAAAATAAATAATAAGGATTAATTTTAATTATTTTTATTTTATTTACCATCTGTTAATATATTTAAAAAATGTATTTTTAAATGTGCGCAATTACTGCTAGTTATTCTTTTTTCACTGAAAACCATCAAAAAAACGATATTGCTTTTACCCTTCAAAGATCTGGGCAAAATGATACTCAGTTGATTCAAAGAGCGCAAAATGATCAAAATTTTTGCAAAAATCTCATCTCTTATCTTCTTAAAAACGGATCATCTAGAAACGATGCTCCATCTGATCGTGAAATTTTAGTAAAAATTCTTATCTCCTTAACAGCTCTTGATCCTACATATGAAGAAACACTAGATACTTTTATTGAAAATCAACTTATTTTGACTAAAGACTTTGAAAATCTTTTATTAGAAGATGTTGAAAATAGAGAAAAAATCAGAGATTTATTGGCTTCAAAACAACCTAGAATCACTAGGCAACATAAAAGATGGCATGAACAGATAGCTGAACGCATCGGAAATATTTCAGATCGTTTGATTGCCTTTTCTCAAGGTTTGCAAGTATCAAATTTCACTTCAAAAACAAGCCTGCCACAAAGCTATCCTATTTCTAAAAATCTAGCTTACTATCCCAGTAAAATCACCTCTCCTTATCCTGAAGAAAACACAGAAACCACTTGTTATCTTTTTACAGATCTTGAAGACAATCGCCACCGAATCGAGCTATTAGAAACTTGCTTGGAAAGCATTTCTTCTAAAGATGAAAGCAAAGAAGACCTTAAGAGTTTAAATAGCGATTCATCTGATACATTTCACTCTTTATTAGATGAAGAAGAAAACACCATTTCATCCTATTCTCATAACTCAAGTCCAAGATCCATTACTACTATCAACGTGACAAGTTTTGAAAGTCTCAATAATTGGCTCATGATATGTGAAAATGATAGCAATATTATAGCTAAGATCGCAGCATGGGCATTTATTGTTTTTAGTGCAGGAATCGGATATGCTTTCTTGCTTTTTTATACATACTGCTTCGAAAGCAATAAAGAATTATCAGAATTAGAGCTATCCCAAGAAACTATTTATTCTTATCGAGAATAAAAGCATTTTGTCTTGATACCTATCGTTGAAATTGCCTCATGAAATTTCAAAAAATCGAAGTGTTAAGATTTATTGGATCATACGCACTTTGTTGAAAACTTCTCTGATCTGTTGCACATTAAGTATTGCGCTAAAAAGTCGATTAAACATAAGAATAAATCTGTAGAACGTTTTTAAACAAAAAATAAATAATAAGCATTAATTTTAACGTTTTTAGTTTTATTAATATTATGATAATATAAAATCTATAAATAAAATTAAGGTGATTAAAATGTACACTATACATGATCAATTATCAACCATCAACTTTGATTTTGATTACATTCAATATACTGATATTGTAAGTGAATTTAAAAAAAATAACCAAGACTACACATATTTGATTGATAAGGCCCAAAAAAATCCAATTTTTTGTAATGAGCTTATCGCTTTTTTTCAAAATGCTGAATCACATAAAAAGATAGATGATCCTAATCGTGAAACATTTGTTAAATTACTGATCTATTATGCTTCCACAAACTCTACCTTTGAAGAGATCTTTGATCTTTTTATTGATAGCAACTTAGTATCTAATGAAGATTTTAGTAAGGTTATGTCAGATAAGCCTGGCGCTTTAACTCAAATTACAGAGCTATTGGCAAAAAAACAGGATAAAATTGCAAATGCAAATAAACCTTTTTACCAACAAATTGAAGCAGGTATTAATAGACTCTATTCTCACGCTACACAATTGAGTGAAAATGTCCAGTTTTACGGATTTTCTGCCTTAGGTTATCTTTTAGACGTGCCAGGTGTAAGAAAAGATGATGCTGATGCGGATTTTTCTTTGCGAATTGATTCTGTTTATGCGGGCGCTAGAAAAATTAGAGATCATTCTAATGAAGAGAGTATCTCTGATGATGAAGAATTGCTACCCTCTTCAACTGAATCGTCACCTCGTGAGAGAAACTCAGCAATTTTAAGATCCGATTCTTTCGAAATTCAAGCTGAGCTTCAATTTTTAAGCGCTCATTCTTTAGAAAATGAGGAGCATTTAATACGCTCAAGAGCAAATTCAACTGTAAACGATGAAGATTTAGCGCTCTTAAGATCTAATTTAGGTGTAAATGGGCAAGCTTCATCAGCAAGATTAGCTCCTTTTATCCAACCTAGCCTGGTAGAAAGCCAAAATGGTGCAACGCTGAACACCCATGAAAAAAGCAATCCCCATTCTCCAATACCAAGAAGAGAATTTTTCTTCCCGCAAAACAGCTCAGGTCAAATACATTCAAACACAGCTTTGCTAGGCTTTGAAGATGACAGCATGATCGGTGAAGAAGAGGAAAATCTATATGG
This sequence comes from Chlamydiota bacterium, assembly GCA_016866575.1. GTDB lineage: Bacteria > Chlamydiota > Chlamydiia > Chlamydiales > VGMA01 > VGMA01. The sequence goes on along the minus strand of VGMA01000001.1, from coordinate 6,261 downwards.
ACGAAGACCTCTTGAGCCTTATAGACCGTCAAGCTTTGAGAGCCTCAATGATTGGCTTATGATTCGTGAATGTGACGCTGAAACGATAGCTAAGATCGCAGCATGGGCTATGATTGTTTTTAGTGCGGGCATCGGCTACGCATTCTTACTTTTGTATACTTACTGCTTTGAAAAAAAGCTGGAAGTAAATGATTATCAGATTATCGAAGTGAAAAAGCCTTCTGGCCTTATAGAAGAAGAAGAACTTTCATCTTCTAGTTAATCAACTACCGAAAAAGAGAGTTTAGGGCTTACTACTCTCTTTTTCTTTTCTTGAAAAAAACTACATAGTCAATAAATTTAAACCTTGATAAATTTGATCATCTTTTATGTATACGAATATAATTCATCAAAGAAACTCAGGCTATGTGTATAGCCAAAGAGAATTTCAAAAGCTTATCGGCGATTTCAAAAAAGAGGTCATAGAACAAGCAAATCCTTACTTATTTGCGATCGAAAGGGCTATGCATGATGCAAATTTAACTACAGCGCTCATTGAAATGTTTGAGCGTGATACGCGTCACAACCTCGATATCAATATGATGATTGGGCATCTAGAGATAAACAGAGGCTTGAGCAATAATCTAGATCGTTTGTGCTTACATCTTAAAGAAATTCATAAAACAAGACAAATTGCCCTAAGCTCTAAACCAAGTTTTCAGCAAGGGCCGCTAAGAGCTAGAAAAATGCGTCTTTTTCCTATTGAAGAAGAAATATCAAATTATCAAGATCTCGCTTCTAATCTTCGCTCACTTGCTACTATATGTACTTCACTAACTTTTGTTTATGAAACTTTTGTTGAGGAAGTAGCAAAAAATGATCTTCTTGAAGAGGATTTGATTACAGATCTCAAAAGAACTAGAAACAGCGATGAGCATCCACAGATTTCTTTTTTTACTGATAGGCTCATCCTATTGGCTTTACCTCCGGGAGAGACTAAACCTTTTGAAGATCTACTCGTTCGTTTGAATAAAGAGAGGCTTTTATCCATGAGCCATTTTGAAGAGCTTTCTAGAATCTTTAGAGAAAAAAATTTCCCTTCTAGAAAATTAGCGCTTGATCAATTGATGCAGAAAATTTTTCGTGCTTAAGTTGAAGGAAAATGGATAGAAAAAGTGGTTCCTTTTCCAAGCTCTGATTTCACATGAATTTCAGCATTATGCTTATCAATAATTATTTTTACCATCGATAAGCCAAGTCCTGCTCCTCCGAGCTTACGAGAATGGGATTTATTGACGGTGTAGAATCGATCAAAAATGTTCGCAAGATTCTCTTTAGCAATGCCGATCCCTTGATCTTCTATAGACAAGATTACGCTGTTGTTGCTCTTTTTCTCTATAGTCACTGTGATGTGAGGAATTTTGTCTGCAAATGAATACTTCACGCTATTTTGCAGTAAATTCATGATTGCAAGCTCCAATAGATCAGCGCTTGCTTGCACTTTAATATCTGATCCATTTTGGAGAGTTTCGATATACGCATCAGGAAATATGCTAAGGATTTGGTATGAGCAATTTTCTATGAGCAAAGAGAGATTGCATTCTTCTTTTTTTATTTCTGCTAGCTGATCTAAATCGGCTAAAAGGAGCAAGTTTTTGACTAAAGACTCCATCCTTTCACAATTGCGTAAAATTTTTTCTAAGATCGAATCAAACATCTCTTGAGAAATTTCAGGGATGTCTCTGAGCATCTCTGCAAAACCTTTGATGATCGTTACAGGAGTTCTTAGTTCATGCGAGGCGTTAGCGATAAACTCTTTGCCTAGTTCTATCGAGCGCTTAGCTTCATGCTCTTGTTGTTTTTTTGAAGAAAATAGGGGCATAGACTTTTTATTTTCTCTTCTAACCCCTTTCTTTGCAAGAAAGAAGGGGGCTTTAATTTAGAGGCTTGGATTTTGACGGTTTGGATCTGCCAAAAATGCGATAATTAGAAACAGGCTCACTGATCCCTTTTAGTTCTAAAGGATCTCTTTCTTCATATAAGAAACCTTCTTTAAGTAAAATCTTATCAAAACTTGCTTTACATACGATGATCTCCATCCCTTTTGCAGCTGAACAGAGTCTTTCTGCAATATTCACAGCTCTTCCTATCACTGTGTAATTCGCTCTTCCCCCGCCGCCAATACTGCCAGCAACAACAACACCTGTATTGATACCAGTTCCTACCTCAAGGACTATCAATCCTTTAGCTTTTCTTTCTTCGTTCCATTTTTTTAGATCTTCAATCATATCTATTGCGCAAAGAATGGCTTTTTCAGCAGGATTTTCAATGTCGACGGGCGCTCCAAAAAGAGCCATAATTTCATCTCCAACATACTTATCAACCACTCCATCATAAAGCTCAATAAAATCTGACATGCGCGATAAGTAGCTATTGAGTAGATCTACAAGCTCTTCTGGCTGCATCTTCTCTGAAAGGGATGTAAATCCTCGAATATCACTAAAAAGAACAGTTACTTCTTTTCTTTCTCCCCCTAAATGGACGCCGCTTGTCATGATCTTATGGGCAATTTTCGCAGAAACTACTTTGCTTAAAAGCCCTTTTGCCTTTTCTCCTTCAATCATCGAATCGACCATTTGACTAAAGGAGCGGTATAAAACACCCACTTCTCCTTGCTCTAATTTATGTTCACTAGGCAAGTAGACCTTCGATAAACTTCCTTGGCAGATATGCTCTGTTGCTGAGGAAAGCAAGGTTATAGGTCGTGTTAGCTTTTTTAATACACGATCAAGAATTGCCATGATCAAGAGAAGAAATATCGCTAAAACTGCGGCAATCTTGATGCTTACACGCTTTAAAAACAACTTAGCTTTATAAAAAATCTCTTCTGAAGAAAAAAGCTCATCTTGTCTTAAGCGAAAAACAAAATAATAAGGCTCATTTGACCCTAAGTGGGTAAAAAAGTATTGGTTTCCTTTAGTATCACTTGCTACACCCTCAGATTTGCCGGCTAATAAGCTCAAATCTAATGTTTGCCACAAATCAGAAGGGATCAATTGCCCTTCTCTACCGTATGCTTTTAAAACATCTTGACCTTGAATGAGGTAGACCGATTCTTGTAAAATAAGCGCCGCTTTTCGCAAGACGTTATCGCCATTGATCCCAATAGTAAGACTACCTGATTTAGGCCCTTTTTGATCAGGTACCACAATATTTAACGTATTTGCTAAAAACACGTGACTTGCAACACTATCTGATTGGATCACATCAAAAATAGGCTGGATGCAAAATGAGGGCTGATCACTAATTACAGGTGTACATTGACGATTTAGCTTATAAGGGGTTTTTAAAAAAACTTTGTCTGCTACAAGAGCGGTACCTACTTGTGTTTTAACTTCATTTTGATGCTCAGCTCTCATTACTGCTTTAGGAGCCATAGGATCTAGAGGATTAAAATCCCAAATTCCTGAGCCGACAAGAGTGGATAGCGCCCAAATCATGTACTTAGCTTCCGTATGGGACAAAAGCTGCTGGATAAATTCTGTTTCAATTTTTTGATCTTCTTGCAGTACTTGATAGTCAGCAAAAGGTGGCGTATTTGTAAAATCTACCCCTTTGATCTGTTTTTTTAGCCAATTCTTAAAATGAATCGAGCTAAAAGCATTCATAAATTCTTGGTCATTTTTGAGTAGAGATTGTGTTTTTACGATTTCCTGTAGTACATCTTTAATGATCTTTTTGAAAAATTCAGGATCAGCAATTACCGATTCAGCGCCAATGTCTTCAGGCTTTAAATTGATGGGCTTTGCTAAAAGAGAAGAAAAATCCTCTTCCAAAACAGCTTGGATAGAAAAAAGGAGCCAAAAGTCGTTATTTTCAGGCCAAGGTATTTTGAATCCCGGCATTCTGAGTAGTGATCGATCGCTCTGTACGATCCAGTAAGGTATAGCAACGTACGCGCGCACATTGCCGTCAGCTAAGGGCATGACAGCTAAATTGACGCCTGCTTTAGTTGTGATTTTGATCATCTTTTCAACGTAAGGAGCCGTTAAACTGATTAAAGAGGTCATCTTTTCATCATTGATGCACTGAACAAAATCGATTCTTTCTGCTGATGTCATCAATACTGCGCTACTAAGCCAAGTATCTGTTTGGTAATTTTCTTCTGTCGGTGCGAATTGTTTTAAGATCCAATCATGGTTTACGATTTCTTGAAGAAGAGTAAGAATTTCTGCTTTTGCTTCACCAAGAGAAATTTTAAGATACTGTTCAATTTGATTTTGTCTTTGCTGATCTACATTTGCTACACGATTTTGTAGATTCTTTCTCACTACAATGAGATCTTTTTTTAGCTCAAAGCGAGTGATCATGAAAAAAGCACACCCTGTAATGACAAATAGAGCTGCTACCCAAAGGAAAATACGTGTCTTAATACTCATAATTTGTATATAACAAGAGCATCAATTATACTACTAGTCAGAATGCTCTTTCTTGCAAATACCTGTTTTGAATTGGAATTAGAAAACCCAGACCTTCCTTTCAAAGATCTTTTTTCTTTTCATCCTAATTTCATTCAACTTCAATACCTACCAACTGCGATTGCATCTGAAAAAGATTTTGTGATCACAAGTTCTAATCCATCTTCAGAATATCTTGAAAAGATGAAACAGCAGGGCTTTTCTATCCCTAATTTTCTTCTTTTAGACAATCTAAAAGAAACTCAAGATGTATTTTTATGGGGACAAACGACAAACACCATGAAAATGTTTCCTCATCTTGCCTGTCCATCTATAGATTCGATTCTTAAAGTTTCTTCTAAGCTCTTTGCGCATGAACTCTCCCCTTTACCTGGATCGTTTATTGTAAAAGAGGAAAAAGAGCTTGAACATCTAACTGATGGGATTATCAAACTTCCTCACGGTTTTTCTGGAAGAGGAAATTTTCCAGTTTTTGCCAAAAACAGACGTAAAAATTTGAAGTTCCCTGTTTTGTATGAGCCCTTAAAAAAGCGGATTTTAGATTTTGCAACACATTGGCATATTTTAGACGGCAATCTCCAATTCATAGGCGCTACAGAAGGGCGCTACACACCAACTGGGAGCTACATCGCAAACATAGCGCCACTAAAACACTGCTATTTTCTAGAAAAGCAAAAAGAATTCGTTTGGGAAAACATCCAAAAGATCATCGATACAAAATACTTTGGTCCTTTTAGCATAGATGCTATGGTCTATGAAGATAGCAAAGAAAAATTGCAGCCGATTATCGAAATCAATCCACGGCGTACGATGGGCTCTTTTTGCTGGATGCTCAAAGAAAAACTAGGGGTAAAATCTATAGAAATCAGGTATGAAAAAAATGTAGGGCAGCCGGGACTTCTTCCTAGTGAAAAAAACTTTCCGAAACAATTAATTTATGATATATACAAATAGTATGGAGATCTTCAAAATCAAAGGCAATATCCCTCTTGAAGGAGAGGTGAAGGTAATGGGCGCTAAAAATGCGATCACTAAAATGCTTGTTGCCTCTTTGATATCTGATAAACGTTGCACATTTTACAACGTTCCCAATATCTCCGAAGTAGAAGCTACTGTCAGCTTATGCAAAGAAATCGGCATGGAAGTAGAGTGGGATCAACAAACCCAAACGATGTCGGTAATCACTAAAGAATTTAAAAGCACCTATATTCCTCAGCGCTTTTCAGGAGCTAACCGCATACCGATTCTGATGCTGGGCGCACTGCTAGGTAGAACTGATGAAGATGTCGTAGTTCCTACTGTTGGTGGATGCAATATAGGCAAAAGACCAGTAGATTTTCATATTTCAGCTCTACAATCTCTTGGAGCTACTATTGAATATCGAGAGATGAAAAAAGATGGAGCTTATTTTGCTCAAGCCCTTTCCGGTCTTAAAGGAACGGTCATATCGCTTCCTTACCCTTCTGTAGGGGCTACAGAAAATACGATGCTTGCTGCTTCAAGGGCTAAAGGGACTACTGTCATTTTGAATGCAGCTATAGAACCTGAAGTGATCGATCTAATTCTCTTTCTACAAAAACTTGGCGTACATATCCATGTCGATGTGAATCGAACAATTGTGATCCATCAAACGACTAAATTCTACGAAGTAGAACATTACGTCTTACCAGACAGAATTGAAGCTGCCTCTTTTGGAATGGCCGCAATCGCTACTAAAGGAAAAGTCTTTGTCGAAGGAGCCCGTCAAGAACACATGGTGACCTTCTTAAATAAACTTCGAGAGATCAACGGCGGCTTTCATATC